>JAACEL010000468.1 GCA_011682535.1 Nitrospiraceae bacterium
GGCTATTCCTGCGGTTTTGCTCAATCGTCGCGCTCAAATCCGACGCAAATCTGAGCACGGAAACGGCAAACTTATTCTTGCACGAGCCCTTATTTAGTACATATTCCTGTAGATTTTTGTAGCCGCTTTTCTTTGCTTCTTTCTTTTCTCGCGAAAAGAAAGAAGTCAGTCCAGGCCGCGTTCGCGCAGCATGGCTTCCGCGCGTTCAACGTCCTCTTGCGTGTCGACACTGAATCCGCTGAAGGCGTTGTCGGCGCACTGGGTTTCGACCACGCGTATGCGGTAGCCATGTTCCAACACGCGCAATTGTTCGAGCGATTCGATTTCCTCCAACGGAGTGGGGGGAAGTTGGGCCAGCTTGAGCAGGAACTCGCGTCGATACACATACAGGCCGACGTGCTCGAACACGTTACGCGGCTCGCCCTTCTGGGGATACGGGATCAACGAACGCGAAAAATACAGCGCGTCGCCCGCCAGGTTGACGGCCGTCTTGACCACGCCCGTGTCCGCCAAGTCTTCCGGCGTATGGATCGCGTGCATGAGGGTGGCCATTTTCAGCGAGCCGTCGTCGAGGAGAGGCTGGACGCCTTCATCGATCATGATGGGGTCGATAAACGGCTGGTCGCCTTGGATGTTGACGATGATGTCCGCCTCAATCGTCTGAGCGGCCTCCGCCAGCCGGTCGGTGCCGCTGGGATGGTCGGGCGAGGTCATGACTGCGTGTCCGCCGAAGGCTTCGACGACGTCCACAATCCGCCGGTCGTCCGTCGCCACACACACGGAATCGAGCACAACCGACTGGGCCGAGCGTTCGAACACGCGCTGAATCATCGGTCTACCCAGGATCGTAGCCAACGCCTTCCCTGGTAGACGCGTCGAACCGTACCGCGCCGGAATAATGCCCACCACTCGCCCATTTTCCATCGCGTTTTCTCCCATTGCCAATACTTGCGAGACCTCCAAGTATTGCGGGCGATGGAGTCCATGTCAAGGCCAAGCCTCCGCCGCGGACGCCCCGGAAAGACTTCGTTGTAGAAATAGCTGGACAAAGAAGAATCAACATGCGAAAATCTTTCCGGAGGGAATGTGTTCGATGGCAAAAAACGACTTGCACCCCGATCCCAACATGGAGCAGATAGACGCGGATGCCGTGTGCGCTGAGTGTAGCACTGTGAGTCCCGAGGGCACGTTGATCTGCCGCCATTGCGGCAATAATCTTCGAGATCAACGCGCACGGCGGTTTTCGGCGGTTGAGCAAGGCGGAGAGTTGACGGCTACGCTTCCTTCGCGTTCGAGATTCGTGCGCGGCGGGCTGATGGCGTTTGGTCTGTTGGTGGTGCTCTGGACAGCGTTCAACGCCGGACGCATCGAGGAAATGTTCCTGAAGCTTCAGATGGATGAGACGAGGGGGACGGATGCCTTCTGGGCGGGTTCAGAGAGCGGGGATTTCGACGCGTTGCGCGCGGAATTGAACGCGAACCCGGTCACCGATGCGGAGGTGAAAGCGCTGCTGGGCGGGGCTTCCGGTGGTGAGGGACTCGACGGACGCTATGTGTTGCTGAACGAGAACAAGCTTTTCGGGCCAACCAAGATAGGGGAGGCCATCGCTCAGACGGACGGGGACGCGTTGCGCTTCGTCGTGTTGCTGGCTCGTGGAAAAGTAGAACTTCGGGGTGTTGGGCAGTTTGATGGGGACAGCCGGATCACGGCGCCCGAGGGCACCGTGGGCCTTTCGCTACACGGCAAATACTATGGCGCAGCAGGTTTTGCCCAGGTTGTGGGAGCGGGCACTCTAGAGTGTCATGGATTGACGGCCTATAGTGAAGAGACGTATGCCGCGATGGCTTTTCGCGTGCCGTAGATAACGGCAGCCGCCCGCGGCGGTACGGAACGGTGCTCCCCACGTATCGCACTTCTCGCTCTGGAACCCAGGTTTCCTGTCAAGAGAATCTGACTGGCTAGAGCAGACAACACCAGACGCGGGTCGCACACACGTCACGGATACAAGCCGCCCGCGTCTTATGCCATCCTATGCGCCTACCGGTGAGCGCAACTCATGCCTCATCTGACACTCCGGGCGCACCACAATAGTCCCCGGTTTTCGGAGCACGCGGCGTTCGGGGCGATGATTCGTTACCTTGTGCGGTTGCGCTGTTGCGTGATAGCATCTGGCATCTTTCTAATGAGTTTGGAGCATGACCATGACGGAGAAAAAGGCGGGTTTCCTCGGGCGGTTGCGTGAGCGGCTGGGCAAGACGCGTAGCGGTCTTCTGGACAATGTGAAACGGGTGTTCTCCGGACGTCCCCGCATCGGCGAGGATGTGTTCGAGGATCTGGAGGAGATCCTGATTGAAGGCGATCTCGGCGTTGAGACAACGATGACGATCGTGGAGGATATGCGCCAGGTTACGAAGGAGCGGAAGCTGGAGAATTCCGCCGATCTGTTCCGGGTGTTGGAGGAGGAACTGGCGGGTCTGCTGGAGCCCGGCGATCATGCGTTGAATTGGACGTCTTCGGGCGACGATCCGCATGTCGTGTTGGTGGTGGGTGTGAATGGCGCTGGAAAGACGACGACGATCGGCAAGCTAGCCCAGAAACTGCGGGCCGAGGGGAAGTCGGTGGTGTTGGGTGCGGCGGATACGTTTAGGGCGGCGGCCGTTGAGCAGTTGACGATATGGAGTGAGCGGGCGGGGGCTGCAATCGTGAAACATGCCGATGGTGCGGATCCGGCGGCGGTGGCGTACGACGCGACGGACGCGGCGGTGGCGCGCAAAGCCGATTGCTTGATCATCGACACGGCGGGGCGTTTGCACACGAAGGTGAATTTGATGGAGGAGTTGAAGAAGATTCAGCGCGTGGTGGGCAAGCGATTGCCAGGGGCTCCGCATGACGTGTTGCTCGTGCTTGACGCGACGACGGGACAGAATGGCTTGCAGCAGGCTATCCAGTTTACGGAGGCACTGAATGTGACCGGGATTGCCTTGACGAAGTTGGACGGTACGGCGAAAGGCGGGATCGCGGTGGCGATCCAGAAGCAGTTGGGAATTCCGATCAAGCTGATTGGCGTTGGGGAGGCGGTGGACGACCTGCAACCGTTTAACGCGCGGGAGTTTGTCGAGGCGTTGTTCGAGTAAAGCACGGGCAGGGGCGTGTGTCCTGTTGAGGAGAGTAGACGTGGCGATTCGTTTCTATAACTCGATGACGCGTACGCGTGAGGTCTTTGAGCCGATAGCGCCCCCGAAGGTGGGGCTGTACACGTGTGGCCCAACAGTCTACAACTTCGCCCATATCGGCAATTTCCGGGCGTACGTGTTTGAAGACCTGCTGCGGCGGCACTTGGAGTACCGGGGCCTCGAGGTCACGCATGTGATGAACCTGACGGACGTGGAGGATAAGATCATCCGCACGTGCCGCGAGACGGGCGAGGCGTTGAAGAGTCTGACGGGCCGCTATGTGAAAGCATTCTTCGACGACTTGGACACGTTGGGTATCCAGCGTGCGCATCACTACCCGGCGGCCACGGACCACATTCCTGAGATGGTGGCGTTGATCAAGGCGTTGCGGGATCGCGGGCACACGTATGAGGTAAACGGGAGCATCTATTTCAAGCTCGACACGTTTCCGGCATATGGCAAGCTGAGCCACGTGGATCTGGACCAATTGCAGTCGGGGGCGAGTGGGCGTGTGACCGTCGATGAGTATGAGGCGGAGAACGCGCGCGACTTTGCCTTGTGGAAGGCGTATGACGAGGATGATGGGGAGGTGTATTGGGAGACGGAGCTGGGGAAGGGGCGGCCGGGATGGCATATCGAGTGTTCCGCGATGAGCATGAAATACTTGGGGGAGTCGTTCGACATTCATTGCGGTGGCGTGGACAACATCTTCCCGCATCATGAGAACGAGATCGCGCAGTCGGAGTGTGCGACGGGGCACACGTTCGTGAAGTACTGGCTGCACAATGCGCACT
>JAACEL010000109.1 GCA_011682535.1 Nitrospiraceae bacterium
CCTTAGCTTGTCCCGCCAGGTCGTCCGTCATCACTAATCTCCTGTCCGCTACGGTCACCACCTATTCAAGCACAACGGACACCCGTCTGTACACTATGGATGCGGATGCGGGATAGCCCTGGCGGTGTTCTTCAGGTAGTAGAGGAAGCCGTCTTCGGCGCCGATGAGGAGGTCGGGGACTCCGTTGCGGTCCCAGTCGACGGTGGTGGGGCAGGTGGTGTGTCCGGCGAGTTGGCGGGGATGGATTTGGCCTTGGTTGCGGAAACGGTACTCGCCTTCGTTCTGGGCGATGTTGCGGAGGAAGTCGACGTTCTTACTGTTGACAAGCAGGTCGAGTTTTCCGTCTTGGTCCCAGTCGGCGAAGGTGAATTTGCGGCGTCCGCTCTTTCCGGCTTCGCGCTCGTTGAGGCGCAGGGGGTTCCCGTTTTCGTCCTGGAAGATCCGTTGGCCGGGCATCAGCACTAGGGCATCCCCTTCGCGGCGGCGCTCGAAAAGCGCAAGGTAGCCTTCAGTGTCGAGCATGACGAGGTCGTTGAGGCCGTCGCGGTTGAGGTCGAGCACGGCGGGAGTGGTACGCCATTGGGTGACGAGTTGCTTGCCTTTGGGCTGCCACCAGAACCAGGCGGGCTTGGGCGTGGGGCCGGGCCACTCGACTTCGACGGGTTGGGCGGCGGCGAGCTTGGGTTCGTTGGGGGTTCCGATGTTGCGGTACCACAGGATTTCGCCCCAGATGCTGTTGAGCACGATGTCGGGCAGGTGGTCGCCGTCCCAGTCGGCGGCGCTGAGGACGGTGTAGCCCCACTTGGCTTCGGCGGGGCCTTGGATGGAACCGTTGGGTCCGGCCTGGATCCGCAGGATCTCGCCCCCGGCTTCGAGATAGACGGGCGCCGCCCACTGAGGCGGGTCGCCGCCGTCGAGATTCTCGACGAAGCTGACGTAGCCGGCGGTGTCGCCTACGACGAGATCGGTGTCGCCGTCGGCGTCCCAGTCGACGCCACAGGGAGTGCAGAGCGCGCCGACCTTGACGGAGGCGGCTTCCTGTTGGAAGAAGCGGGGCGGAAGAAACATCGGTCCGCGGTCGTCCACGATGCCGGTGTGTTCGATGAGCGCCACGCGGCCATCCTCTTGCCCGACGATGAGATCCTGGTCGCCGTCTTTGTCCCAGTCGAACGCGACGACTTGGAGCATTTCGAGGTCCATCTTGAGAACTTCGCCGGCGTGTTCGAGAAACTGGCCCTCGGTATATTGCGGCTCGTTGCGCGTGCCGAAGTTCTCGAAGTAGGTGATCCGGTCGAGGAACTCGCCGCAGATGAGGTCGAGGTCGCCGTCATTGTCGAAGTCGGCGAAGTTGGGCGACGGGCAACCGTAGACGTCGATCGGTTTGCCGCCGGCCTGGAGTTGGACGGGTTCGGCATAGGCGGGCGCACCGTTGGAGCCGGTGTTCTTCATGAAGTACACGTAGCCGTGCAACGGGCCGCGTGTCCATTCGCCCTTCTCGTTGAATGCGTTGTCCCAGCCGTAGTCGCGCCAGTCGCTCACGCCGATAATCAGGTCGAGGACGCCGTCGCCGTCGTAGTCGCACTGTTTCCATTGCTTGGCGCGTCCCCTATGAAACTCGGGTTTGAAGGGGATCGGCACGCCGCGTCTGAGCGCGAACTTCTTGAACTCGGGATGGCGCTCGCCGGGGGTCTGGATGACGTAGCCGCCGTCCACATAGGAGCAGGTGATGTTGTGCATGGCGGCGCCGAGCCGCACGGCGGGCTTGAAGATGGGATACGGTACGTCGCCAAGCGGATTCTCGAACAAGTAGATGCCGTTGTACGGCTTGTCGGCCGTCGCCACGACCAGGTCGTAGTCGCCGTCACCGTCGTAGTCCATCGGCATCGGCTGCGCCCAGAGTCCAACACCCAGGTCGACCGCCAGGCCGGGGTTGCGATAGGGCAGTTGCTCCAACTCGGCGCCAGCCGCCGACAACGACGCCAGTGCGATGAGGGTCAGTGATGCAAAGGTCATCCGATGTGTCTCCGTGGTTGTTCGTGTGGTTAGACGCGAAGGGCCACCGACTAGCCCGGATATCTCACCGGCTTTGTGCTGCGCGTGCGAAACCCGGTGAGATATCCAGGCTAGTCAGTCACGGCCCCATTTTCCCGGAGTCGCGCTGCAGTGCCTCGATGAACTCCGGGTCGAGATGTGCGCCCAGGATTCGGCATTGCGTGACGGCTTTCCAGGCGCGGTCGTATTCGCCGCGCCGCCAATAGACGATGGCAAGACCCTTGTTGACGGACAGGTTCCTGGGATTGTGCGCCAAAGCCGTCAGCCAGGTAGTCAGCGCCTTGTCCCAATCCTCCATACAGTAGTAACAGAGGCCGAGGTTGTAGTAGTCGCCCGAAAGCCCAGGGTCGAGACGCAGCAGCTTCTCGAAGGCGGTGGCGGCATCCTGGTAATACTCGATCTTGAAGGCGGTGTCCGCCAACTGCGCCAGGATCTGGACATCGTCGGGCTGCAGTGCAGACAGTTCCTTCAACGCCCGGACCACTCCGGGCATGTCGCCGCTCGCCCGCAGGGCAACGACGAAGTTCCGCCAGGTAGTGGCGTCATCGGGGTCGATGACGAGGGCGGCCTTGTACACTTCAATTGCGTCGTCTACGCGCCCCAACCGCCGCAGACACAGGCCCAGGTTGGAATAGGCCCGCGCGTGGTTCGGGTCGGCGGCAATCGCCGTTTCGAAAGCCGATTGTGCCTGCTCGTAGTTTTCGAGGTCGAAGTAGACGTTGCCCAGCTTGTAGGCCAGCTCGGCGTTCTGTGGGTTGGCCCGCACGGCCTTGAGCAGTTGTTCGGCGTCGCGTTCGAGTTCGACGCGCGGGTCGGGAGGCGCTTCCTTGGCTTCGGACGCATCGCCGGAGGTGGCGGTCGTGGCGCATCCGGCCAACACCAGGACGGCCGCCAGCGCAAGCAGGGCAAGGCGCAAGAACGCTTTGGCGGGCCCCACCTGGACAGGGCGGCGCGCGGTCAGTGTTGTTCGGCTCATGGCGCTCCTCGAAATCGGCGCCTTGGTCTCAGGCGCGCAGCTCTTTCCGCGTTCTTGCGCTCAGTACCTTGACGTCGTGAACGTGAAAATCCGACACGGACTCGATGGAGATCTCCCGTTCGAACTTGGCGGCGAGGCCGTCGAGTGCGTCCTTGTTCTCCCTGCGCAACCTGCGGGCGACATCCGGATGCACCTGCACGATGAGAGCCTTCTCCTTGCAATGGCAAAACAGGCTCTGCAACTGGCGCAACATGTCGAAGGTCTTGGTGGTGACGGATCGCACGAGGCCCCCGCCTTCGCAGTAGGGGCACGGTTGCGACAGTGCTTTGACGAGGTTGTGCTTGACCCGTTTGCGGGTCATCTCGATCATGCCCAGTTCGCTCACTTCGGACACGGTGGTCTTGGCGCGATCATCCTTGAGGGCCTTCTTGAGACGTTCCATCAGTTCGCGGCGATTCTTCTGGCTCTCCATATCGATAAAGTCGATCACGATGATGCCCCCGAGATCCCGCAGACGTACTTGGCGCGCGATCTCGTCGGCTGCTTCCAAGTTCGTGCGGGAAACGGTTTCCTCGAGACGCGATTTGCCCGTAAACTTGCCCGTGTTGACGTCGATGGCGACGAGCGCCTCCGTCTGGTCGATGCAGATGTGGCCGCCGCTCTTGAGGAACACCCGGCGGTGCAAGGCTTTCTCGATCTCGTCCTCGATGCCGTACTTGTCGAAAATGGGCCGATTGCCGCGGTGCAGCTTACAGCGTTTCTTGAGGCTTGGCGCGAACGCGTCGAGGAAATTGAGAATGCGGCTGTACTCGTCTTCGTCGTCGATGGTGAGTTTCGATACGCCGCCGGTAAACGCATCGCGCACGATCCGCAGAATCGGCCCCAGATCTTCATGCAGCAGCGCCGGACCCTTCATGGACTCCATCCGGGCCTTCGTGCGGTTCCACACTTTGCTGAGGTACTTCGCGTCGCCCGCGAAGTCCCCCTTGCTCTTGCCTTCGCCCGCCGTCCGCGTGATCAGGCCCACGCCTTTGGGACGAACGGACTGGAGGATCTTCTTGAGGCGGTCGCGCTCGGAATCGCTCTCGATCTTTCGCGAAACGCCAAGCTGCGACACCGTCGGCATCAACACGACGTAGCGCCCGGGCAGCGTAATGAAGTTGGTCAGCCGCACGCCCTTGGTGCCGAGGCGATCCTTGCTGACCTGCACCATGATGTGCTGGTTCTTCTTGAGCAGCTTCTCGATACTGAGCAGCTTGGCGCGTCGGCGGCGCGTCTTCGGGCGCACGACGCCGTCCTCGAACACGAAGTCTCCCGTGCCTTCGACACCGGCGATGTCGGACACGTACAGGAAGCCGTTCTTTTCGAAACCGATATCGATAAAGGCGGCCTGAATGCCCGGGACAACGGACTCGACCCGTCCCTTATAGATGTTGCCGACGAGACTGCGGCTCTCCTGGCGCTCGATGGTGAGTTCCGCCAGCCGCTTGTCTTCGAGGAGCGCAATGCGCGTCTCCATGTCAGTTACGTTGACGACAAACTCTTTCATATGCTCTCCAATCCGTAAGCGCAGCCCTAGAGCGCGCCCCGAAAGCTTTTGACTTACTCGAATAGTTGTTTTCTGACCGGCACGTGGAGCATCACGCCCACGCACATCATGGCGGTCAGGCAGAAATTGCGGCCATAGCTCAGGAACGGCAGCGGAATGCCGGTTACGGGCATGAGACCGACGGTAATGGCAATATTGACGAACACGTGGCACGCCAGGATCGTCACGGCGCCCACGGCCAGGATGGTTCCCTGCATGTCGGAGGCGTCGTGGGCGAACGACAGGCCTCGTAGGAAAAAGGCCGCGAACAACGCGATCACGGCGACGGCCCCGATGAAGCCCTGTTCCTCGGCCAGCAGGGAAAAAATGAAATCGGTGTGGTGCTCGGGCAGGTAGTTGAGCATCGTCTGGGAGCCTTGCCGGTATCCCTTGCCCGACAGTCCGCCGCTCCCGACGGTGATCCGGCTCTGCAACGGCTGCCACGCGTCGTCGGACGAAGCCTTCTCGGGGTGTATCCACGTGTCGATCCGGTCTTTTTGATGCGGCTTGAGATGCGGGTAGGCCAGTGGCGCCGCCACCGCTGCAATGGCCGCCAGCAAGGCCAGGTGCCACCACTTGCATCCTGCTACGTATATCATCACCACCCCCACCGGCACCAGCACCAGCGCTGTGCCCAAACTGGGCTGCTTGAGAATGAGTACTACGGGCACGCCGATGATGCCCAAGCCGATCAGCAGGAAGGGGAACTTCTGGATCCGATCCTTGATCTTCGTGAGGTACCACGTCATCGAGAACACGAGGACCAACTTCGATTGTTCCGAGGGTTGCAGGCGCAGCGGCCCCACCTGCAACCAGCGCTGGCCGCCCTTGGCCTCCACACCGTACTTGATGACTGCGACAAGGAGGATCAACATCCCCACGTACATCACCGGCGCCAACCAGACCAGGACCCGCGAGTCGATGCAAATGATGACGAGGGCGAGCCCGAGCCCGATCAGCAGGGCGATCAACTGGCGTTGATAGTAGAGCACGCTGGACGAAGCGCTCTGGCTGGCGCTATAGAGCACCGACACCCCCACCACCGCTAACAGCAACACCAACACCGACAACACCCAGTCGATATGGCGCAGGTTGCGAATGTTGAAGATGCTGATTCGCGCGTCCAGCAGGTCGTAGCCTTTCACCGTCTGCATCATCGTGCGCCTCCTTCCTGGGCCACTTGGAGCGCCGCGGGTGGCTGGCGCGACGCGTAGAAGTACTCGATGACGAGCTTGGCCAGAGGGGCGGCGGCGGAACTGCCGTGGAGGCCGTGCTCGACGAGCACGCTGACGGCGATTCGCGGTTCCCGGTCGAGCACTCCGGCAACGAACCACGCGTGATCGCGCAGGAAATAGGGAATGTTGTTCTCGTCCTTTCCGTATTTGATGAGTTGCTTGCGGCTCACTATCTGAGCCGTCCCCGTCTTGCCCAGAATGATCATGCCCGGAATTTTCGCCGCTTTCCCGGTGCCTGTCGGGGGGGACCGATCCTTGTCGACGCACTTGCGCATGCCGCGGTGCACGAGGTCGATCGTGCGATCGCCGATAAAGTCTTCAGACAACTCCGGCCCCAGACTCATGTTGACGAACGGACGCGGCCGCCTCCCGCCGTTGATCACGGCCGCCATCATCATCGCGTTCTGTAACGGCGTTGTGGTCGCCTCGCCCTGTCCGATCGCCAGGTTGACCGTCTTGCCCGGATACCACCGCCACTCCCAGGGCTCGTCGGGATACTGCGGACGCCGCACCTGATCCCACCAGTCGCGCGACGGTATCAGGCCCGAGACCTCGTGCGGCAGGTCGATACCCGTTGGACGGCCCAAGCCGAACTTCGCCGCCCACTCGTTAATCCGATCGACGCCCAACGCCAGCCCGACGTTGTAGAAGAACACGTCGCACGAGAACGCCAGCGCGTCGACTACACTGATGTTCCCGTGTCCCGAGGATTTCCAGCAGCGCCACACCTGATTGACGCCATCGAGACGGAAACGCCCCGGACAGTAATGCGTGGTGTTCTCGTCGATCACGCCTTCTTCCAACGCCGCCACCGCCAGCATGACTTTAAACACCGATGCCGGCGGATAGGCTTCCTGGTACGCCCGGCTCCGCATCGGCTTGAGTTTTCCAACAAGCGCCTCCTCGCGATCGCGCGCCCGGCCATGCGTGACGAACACGCTGGGATCGTAACCGGGCGTGCTGGCCAGCGTCAGTACCGCGCCCGTGTCGGCGTTGAGCACGGCAATCGCCCCGATGGCCCGGGCATCCTCGAGGATCTCCTCACAGCGCGCTTGCAGACCGATGTCAAGGGTGGTGAAGATCGATCCCCCCGCCTCCGGGTCGACCCGGAACTCCTGCTCGAGTTGGCGCCCATAGCTGTCCACGCCGACATACGCCCTGCCCAGGGCGTCCGTGCGCAACTGCGGACGGCGATCGGTGCGGTACACGCTGACCACCAACTGCCCATCCGTGCCCCGCATCGCCGATTCGTACACCTGCTCCAGGCCGCTCCGTCCGATCAGGTCGCCCAGCTTGTACTTACCCAGTTCATCCTCGCCCACCTCGCCCAGGTAACCGAGGATCTGCCCCGCCGTGTCGCCATAGACGTACCGCCGTTGCGGGCGCGCCACGGGAAACACGCCCGGCAACGCGTAGGCAAACTCTTCGACCCGCATCAGGTCGTTGCGGGACACATCCTGTTTCGCCACCACCTGCCGGTACGGACGGCTCTTGCTCTCCTCGATCTTCCTGCGCAACGCCGCTTCGTCGATGCCGACCAGTTCGTCGAGTTTTTCGATGACGGCATCGATCTCCATGGGGCGGCACTCGGCCGGCACGATTACAAGATCGCATGCGGAGCGGTTGTCCGCCAACACGATGGACTCGTCGGGACCGTAGATCGTGCCGCGGGGGGCCTTGAGACGTTCGGGACGGAGCCGGTTGTACTCCGCCATTTGCGCGTAGTCGAACCAATGCACGACCTGCAGATCCCACAGCCGGACCACCAGCACCGACATGGCCAGAACCAGCCCGATCATGACGAATCGCACGCGCGCCGTCACGCCATCGGGACGCTTTTTCTGGCCGGTCTGCGCCATCTAGGCGGCTCCTCCCTGTACCGGTTCACCGGTGCGCGCGAAACCACGCGCCAGGACAAAGAACACGATCGGCGTCACCAGGGCCGTGTAGAACGCGCCCGGCACGACGGTCGTCAGCATCACGTGCAAAGCGCTCTTTCCGGGCATCTGGACGTACTCGATGCCGGTGAAGAGGAGTCCGTGCAGCAGGCTCGCAGCCATGACCAGCCCCACCTTCACCACGGGGTGCTCGACGATCAGACGCCGCGCCACCCGGCCGACCACGTAGCCCACCACCACATGGCACAGCACGTGGTGCCCCAGCACCATGTCGCTGGCTACATCCTGGTACATCCCCCCCAGCACGCCGGTGAACATGGCGCGTTCCTCGCCCTCGGAGACGGCGAAGTACACCACCAGGAGCAGCGTCAGATCCGGCAGGACGCCCTGCAACTGAATGGCGTCGAGCCACGTGGTTTGGATCAGGGCTGCCGCAACCACGGCCACCGCCCATCCAACATTTCTCGCCATAATAAGCCTTGAGAATCGCTCTGTGCCTACGGTGCGTAACGCTCCTGGATTGATCGGGTGTCCGGTAATCTGGGCGCCGCCGACACGATGTCGGACGGCGCCGGACTCCCGGCCAGCTCTTCCAGCGGCGTCACCGCCCGTTGCAGCACAAAAACCTCATCCAACCGATACGGATCCACCAGGAGTTCCACATCGGCATATTTCCACAATGAACCGCTGCCCTCGTGTACCGCCCGGACCCGGCCAATCGGATAGCCGGCGGGGAACACGCTCTCGGGGCTGGTAACCAACAGGTCGCCCACCCGCACATCGTCGTGCAGGTCGATGTAGTTCATCTTGCAGTAACGCGAGAGGTCGTTACTGCTGCCATGCACCATGCCGCGCACGCGATTGCGCGCCACCATCGCCGCCACCCGGCAATCGCCGTTGTGCAACGTGGCCACGTTGGCCGTCGCCATGTCCACCTGCGTGACCGGGCCGACAATACCGTGCGCCGTCACCACGCACATGGAAGGTTCAACGCCCTGCCGCGAGCCGCGGTCGATACGCACGAACCCCTTGAAACCGGCGATCACCTGCGCCGGTTCAAGCGTCCAGGACGGACGGCTCCGCACGAAGCCCATCATGCGCCGCAAGCGCTCGTTCTCCATCAGGAGTTCATCTTTGCGCGCCGCCCGCTGCATTACGTCGGCCAAATAGCGCCGCGAAATCCGCGCCTCCTCCCATGCTTCATCGTAGGAGAAAATAATGTTGAGTCCGTAGTCGAGGACGTCCTCGGCGCCACGCAACACCCGGACAAAAGGATAGGAGGTCGCGGAAACCGCGGCCCGAAGGGCGTTTCGGATCGGGGAGGTCCGTGTTCCCGTGGCCAATGAAACCAGCGATACCACCACCAGGACGACAAGAATGATCGTCGGGCGGTGCTCGCCTATTCGCCGTGAGATTAGCAACGCTTACATTTCGTCTTCGTCGTGAAAACCCTTGAACGTTTCCAGATACCTACCCGTTCCCAGTGCGACCGATGTCAACGGATCCTCGCCGATGGAAACATGGAGGCCCGTTTCCTTGGAAAGAAGCTGGTCGATGCCGCGCAGCAGCGCACCACCGCCCGCCAGCACCACGCCCCGATCGACGATGTCGGCCGACAATTCCGGAGGCGTGCGCTCCAGTGTCACACGGACTGCGTCCACGATAGCGCTCACCGGTTCGCGTAACGCCTCGCGAATCTCCTCGGAGGTGATCGTCAGAACCTTGGGAAGGCCGAGAACCTGGTCGCGCCCCTTGACTTGGATTTCGAGTTCGTCTTTCAGCGGGAACGCCGAGCCGATCGCGATCTTGATCTCTTCGGACGTACGCTCACCCACCATCATATTGTACGTGCGCTTGAGATGCTGGATGATCGCCTGGTCCATCTCGTCGCCCGCCACGCGAACCGACTTCGAGAACACGATCCCGCCCAACGCAATCACCGCCACCTCAGTCGTGCCGCCGCCGATGTCGACGATCATGCAGCCCTGCGGCTCCTGCACCGGCAGGCCCGACCCGATCGCCGCCGCCATCGGCTCCTCGATCAGATACACCTTCTTGGCCCCGGCCAGCGTCGCGCTTTCCGTCACCGCACGCTTCTCCACCTCCGTAATCCCCGACGGGATCCCGATCGCGACGCGGGGCCACACCAGCCGCTTGCGGTTGTGCACCTTGGTGATAAAGTAGCGCAACATCGCCTCGGTGATCTCGAAGTCGGCGATCACACCGTCTTTCATCGGCCGGATTGCCACGATGTTGCCCGGCGTACGGCCGATCATGTTCTTCGCCTCGTTGCCAACCGCCCGCACCCGGCCCGAATCCCGGTTGATGGCGACCACCGAGGGTTCGCTCAACACGATCCCCTGGCCACGCACGTACACCAACGTGTTCGCCGTCCCCAAATCGATGCCCATGTCGTGCGAGAATAAACTCGGCAGGAAGCGCAGGAATCTGAACACAATACAACCCTTTCGCGGACCCACCACGTCAGCCTGTCGACCCGCAGATGTTTTCTAACCCACACATATCACAGAACTTAGGTATTCTGCCTTTCGAGGTGCGCCATTATAACAGAAACAACGCCCGATTCAAACACAAAACCAATCCAGATTCGCCTTCTTGACCACATGCCGCTTGATTCCCAACGTCATTCGGATAATACTCTTAACCGGCATGTGCGTTCCTCCGCCTTTCCAAAGTCTTCTACAACCTTAGGAAATACGTGGGGTAACACATGCCATTCAAGCTATTCCATGCACAGATTCTTGTGAGGAGCCACATAAGTTGCATCAACTATGAGTCAATACACGAGGACCAAACGCCGCGGATTGGCCATCCTCTTTCTGGCCGTGAGCGGAGCCATCGCAGTGGCTACCGTTGTGCTGATATCGCTGCGCATGCCCGAAGACGCCCCGCTTGCCCGGATGTACCGCACCGAAGCCGATCTCACCGGACTGGCGCGCGCCCTCGACGGCTACTACGCCGAACACGGCCAATACCCCCCCGCCGGCCCCGAGGGACTCCGCATGGCCACCGAACACCTGTCGAAGATCGCCGCCTACTTCCCCAGTGGCCCGCCTCCCGACGCCTGGGATCGGCCCTATTGCTACGTACCCGCCGCGCAATACGACGACCCTGGCGCCGGAGCACTCCGATCCGAAGACGGCCACTGCGCGCCCGGCGCCTACCAGTTGTATTCGCTCGGCGCCGACGGCGCCTCCGGCATCGACCGGGAAGCCGCCCGCCACGACAACATCTGCAATTGGGACAAGACGAAACCGTGGCGAAGGGTGTATCGTAAGATGAACAAGGCATTCATGCGCGAGAGAAAGGCCCAACAATGAAGGTGACGCTCCCCTACGGCGCTCAACCCGTGTCGATCGATCTGAAAGATGTCCGTCTGCTCGACACGCTGGACGTGGCGGACGCCCCCGAGTTGCCGGACCTTCCGAACGCGATCGCCCGGGCCATCGAGCAGCCGATCGGGCTGGATGCGAACATCTACGACACCGTCCAACCCGGCGAACGCGTGGCGATCCTCGTGTCCGACGCATTCCGCAAGACGGGCGCACGCGAGTTTCTGCCGCCGCTCTTGGCAGGTCTCAACAAGGCCGGCATCCCCGACGGCGGCATGTGCCTCCTCTTCGCCACCGGCACCCACCGCGCCCCAACCGCCGAGGAGCAGGCCTACATCCTTGGAGAAGACGTCTACGAACGATTCCAGGGCCGCCTGCATGTGCACGACGCTCACGACCGGGCCAGCCACGTCGAGATCGGTGTCACCAGCCGCGGCACCCCCGTCCGCATCAACCGAATCGCCCGCGAAGCCGACCGCCTCATCGCCACCGGCACCGTGGTTTTGCACTACTTCGGCGGGTTTGGCGGCGGGCGCAAGTCCATCCTGCCCGGCATCGCCTCCGTCGACACCATCGCCCACAACCACGCCATGAACCTCGACCCCCACGCCGACCGGCGCAACCCGGCCGTGCGTATCGGCGAACTCGACGGCAACCCTGTCGCGGAAGATATGCTCGAGGGCGCGCGGCTCACACACATCGACTACGTCATCAACACCGTGATGAACAGCCACGGCCAGATCGCGGGCATGTTCGCCGGGGAACTCGACGCCGCCCACCGCGCCGCCGCCGCATTAGCCCGCGACCTCTACGTCGTCCCCATCCAACAGCGCGCAGACCTCATCATCGCTTCGTCGGGCACAGCGCAGAACTTCGTCCAGAGCCACAAGGCGCTCTACAACGCCTACCAGGCCATAAAACCGGACGGACGCATCCTCTTCCTCGGCCACTGCGCCGAAGGCTTGGGAAGCGAGCAATTCGTGAAATGGCTGCGCCTAGGCTCGACCGAAGCCATCATCGCCGGCCTGCGCAAACACGCCGAGATCAACGGACAAACCGCACTCTCTACCATTGAGAAAGCAGCCCCCATCGCGATCTTCGTCACCGAAATGACCCGCCAAGATGTCAGCCTGATGCAAAGCCGCAAGGCCGCCTCGATCGAGGAAGCCCTGGCCGTCTGCCTCGACGAATTACCCGAGAATCCCACCTGCTACGTAATGCCGTCTGCCTCGTATACGGTGCCTTTGATCAAGGATTGACCCGCGCCGCCGGCCGCCGCCCACCGGGCGACACTCGCACGTTGATCCATCCCGCCCGCGCTTGATACGATTTGTGCTGACTCGGGCCTGTTCGGGCCAAGACGAAGGAGTGGCGATATGAGCGAGTACCGCATCGGGGCACAGAGTTTCAGCTTCCGCGAGTTTGACTTCGAAGGCAGCATTCGTTGCGCTAAGGAACTGGGCGTAACCTGCATGGAATACTGCAACGTCCACTTCCCGCCGGACGCCGGACACGAAGGCTTCGCCAATATCAAAGCGCGCCTCGAAGCCGAAGGCATCCAAACGCTGTGCTTCGGTGTCGAGGCATTCACCGGCGACGCGGCCGTCAACCGCACCAAGTTTGAATTCGCCAAAGCCCTCGGAATCGGCGTGCTCACCGCCGACTGCACCCCGGATTCGTTCGACAACCTCGACGATCTCGTCGCGGAGTTCGACATTAAGATCGCCATCCACAACCACGGACCGGGCGCGCGCTACGACAAGGCCGCCGACACGCTCGACGCCATCCGTAGCCACAGCCGCATGATCGGTGCGTGCGTCGATACCGGGCACGTGATTCGTTCCGGCGAATGCCCACACGAAGTCATCCAGCAACTCGGCCCGCGCACGCTTTCCCTGCACCTGAAAGACTGGACGCCCGGCGGCGACGAAGAGATCCTCGGCGAGGGCGCTCTCGACATGCTGGCCGTCGCCCGCGCCCTCAAAGCCGTACAGTTCTGCGGCCCGATCATGATGGAATACGAAAACAGCCCGCAAAACCCAGTGCCTGAAATGAAGATCGGGTTGGAAAACTGGCGTTCCGCCTGTGAAAAGGCGTAAAATGCCGTTCGGGCCGGAAGAGGCAAACGTGCGGGTTTTTGCCTCTTCGCCGCATTCAGTGCCGGTGGATGTCCTAAACTCTAAAGGCGGTTGAATCACGCTCATGCTGTGTAATCGGAACCTGATAGCAGTCCTCATCCTGGCATTGCTGTCTCCTTTTTTGGCCACTCACGCCGCTGAAACCGAACAAGCCCCCATTGTGCTCCGGTTCGCCTACTGGGCCAATCACGTCGAAAACGAATACATCCAAGCCCTCTGCGATAGCTTCGAGCGGGACCACCCCGGCGTCAAGATCAAGCGCGAATGGTATGTGGGCGACTACGGCCGCAAACTGCAACTCGTCTTGATCACGGGCAAGGCGGCCGACGTCATCCTCATGGATGACGAGATCTTCCCCGCCTACAGCGAGCGCGGCTACCTCGAAGACCTGCGCCCCTACATCGAACGCGAAAGCGACCAGATCGAACGCGAGTTGGCCGACGAACTCCGCTACATTGAAACGCCCAAGGAAGAGCGCGATCCCAGCCTCGACCGAGTGTTCCTTCCCACCGCGATGCAGAGCTTCAACTATCGAGGCTTCCAGGGCGGCCTGCCCTGGGACGGAAACGTCGAGCTCGCCTACTACAACAAAGACATCTTCGACGCGGCCGGGATGGACTATCCCACCAAGGACTGGACCTACGACGACTTCCGCCGCATTGCCAAAGAGCTGACCAAGGACCTCGACGGCGACGGTTACGCCGACCAGTTCGGCACCACGATGTCCTACGGCTTCCTCGGATTCGAGACCCTGGTCTGGAGTTTCGGCGGCGCCGTTCTCAACGAGGACCACACCGCGTCCGCCTTGCACCTACCCCCCGCCGTCGAAGCGGGCCAATTCCTCTACGACATGAAATACGACGACCGCTCTTGCCCGCTCATGGGCGAGGTGGAAGGGTTCAATCTCGAGGTCCAGTTGCTTACCGGCCGCGTCGGCATGGCCCTAGCCATGACCTACATGATCCCCGCCCTCAACCGCCTCAAGGAAGGCGGCATGCGCTGGGGGCTCGCCCACATGCCCATCGGACCGAACGGACACCGCTACACACGCATGACGTGGGACGGCGTCTCCATCTACGCGTATGCGGAACCGGAGAAGAAGGAAATCGCCTGGGAATTTGTCAAGTACTTCCTGCGCGACGAATTCCAGAAGGCCATCGGCGAGCGGCAACGTGGCCTCCCCGTTCGCCGCGAGGCCGTGCTCAAGTATTACATCGATCCCGACACCCCCGCCGAAGAAGAGATCGCCCTCGAGGCAACCGACTACGCCCGGCTCACCCCCATCACGCCCCGCTACCTCGAATTGCGCGACGCGATCGCCAGCGTGTTGGACCCCCTCGAAATAGCCGAAACGTCGGGCATCACCCCGGCAGACGTCTTCCCCACGCTCGAACCCAAGATCAACCAGGTTCTCGCCAAGGAATTGGCCGACTGGGCCAAGCGCACCGCCCCCGAATCGGCCAGCAAACACGAGGGTTCAGGCCTCAAGGCCCTGGGCGTGGCCCTCCTCATCGTCGTGAGCGTGTTTGGCGCCGCCATGCTCATCCCTCCCATTCGCCGCAGTTTCGTGCGCGAGATCGCATACTCCGCCCACATGTTCAAGAGCAGGCGCGGCCGCGTCGACGCCTTCGAAGGCATCCTGTTCGCCTCGCCATGGCTAATCGGCCTGTGCCTCTTCACCGCCTTCCCGATACTGTTCAGCGTCGTGCTGAGCTTTTGCGAGTGGGATCCCTACGAACCCGTCAGCGCGATGAAGTTCATCGGTCTCGACAACTTCCGCCGCGCTTTCTCGCAAGACCCCATCACCGGCGACCCACTCATGATCAAGGCCCTTTACAATACGTTCTACTACGCTTTCTTCGCGGTGCCCCTGGGCATCTGCACGTCCCTGGGCCTCGCCATTCTCCTCAACCAGAAAGTACGCGGCATCACCATCTTCCGCACCACCTTCTATCTACCCAGCATCGTGTCGGGTGTGGCCACCGTCGTGTTGTGGATGTACATCTTCAATCCCACCTTTGGCCCCCTCAACACCGCCCTGCGCGGACTCAACAACTTCTTCGACTGGACCGTCGTCCTCTCGTTCATCAACCTACCCGTACCCATGTGGCTGTCCGATCCCCATTGGTCGAAGCCGGCCCTGATCCTGATGAGCTTGTGGGCCGCCGGCGGCGCCGGCATGCTGATCTTCCTCGCCGGGCTGCAGGGCGTGCCCGACCAGTTGTACGAGGTCGCCGAACTCGACGGCGCCGGCCGGATGCGCAAGTTCTGGAACATCACCCTGCCCATGCTCACCCCCACCATCTACTTCAACCTCGTCATGGGCATCATCGGCGCGCTCAAGGTCTTCATGCAAGCCTACATCATGACCGACGGCAAGGGCGGCCTGGACAAGTCACTCCTGTTCTACGTCCTCCATCTCTACACCAAAGCCTTTGTCGAATATGAAATGGGCTACGCTTCCGCGCTGGCCTGGATCCTTTTCGCCATCATCCTGGCGTTCACCCTGATGATCATCCGATCCAGCGCGGTGTGGGTCTACTACGAAGGAGAACGCAAACGCTAATGGCTCAAGAGATCACAGGCAGCATCAAGACCACACGCCGGATCGAGCGAGGCCTCGGACTCTTCGCCTTGATCGGCCTGTCCTGCCTGTTCGCAATCCCTCTCATCATCACCATCAGTGACAGCCTCAAGACCTTCACCGAAGTCTACGAAATCCCCCGCGTCTGGATCCCCAGCCAACCCAAGTTCCACAACTACGTCGCCATTTTCCAGATGCTCCCCTTCCATATCTTCATCTTCAACACCGTCTGCATCACCGCGCTTGCCCTGTTCGGCCGCGTCATGAGCGGCTGCATCGTCGGTTACAGTTTCGCCCGCATGCGGTGGCCCTTCCGCGACTTCCTGTTCGTCGTGCTGCTATGCACCATCATGCTCCCCCCGCAGATCACCCTCATCCCCGTCTTCATCCTGTTCAACAAGATCGGGTGGGTCAACACCTGGCTCCCCCTGATCGTGCCCGCCTACTTCGGCGGCGGCGTGTTCAACGTCTTCCTCATGCGCCAGTTCTTCAAGACCATCCCCACCGCCCTCGAAGACGCCGCCCGCATCGACGGGTGTTCCAGCACACGCATCTTCTTCACCATCATGATACCCCTCGCCAAACCCGCCATCGCCACCATCTGCGTACTCGGGTTCATCGGCTGCTGGAACGACTTCCAAGGCCCCCTCATCTATCTCTCCGACTACCTCAAGTACCCCATCGCGATGGGCATCTACATGTTCAAGAGCGCCGAGTTCATGTTTGTCAACTACGTCATGGCCGCCAGTATCGTCGCCGTGCTCCCCGTCGTCATCATCTTCTTCTCCGCCCAGCAATACTTCGTCAAAGGCATCGTCCTCTCCGGCATCAAGGGCTGATCCCGCAACGGTCTTCTTTCTTTTCACACGAGAAAAGAAAGGGCTCCTCACAAGAATCCGTGCCTTCCACGGCCTTCTGGGTCTCGCGCAAAGAAAAACTGGTTCATCCGGAAAGAGCGTACTTCAGCTTTCTTGGAGGCTTGCCTCCGAATCTCTTCTTGACGGGATAACAGGATAAACAGGATTGAGTTGTGAACGGCGATTGTGTGAAAATCCGGTTCATCAGGCGGGATATCATGCACCAGTCATCTCGACCGCCTACTTGTCATCTCGACCGCCTGCTTGTCATCTCGACCGCCTGCTTGTCATCTCGACCGCAGGGAGAGATCTCGCCCCACCCCTCGCCAAGTCTTTCCACGGGGTCAGTACGTAGACGAAGTACCAATATTTTCCGT
>JAACEL010000469.1 GCA_011682535.1 Nitrospiraceae bacterium
GCCGCCAGCTCAGGCAGCGCCCAAGCCGCCCAACCGGCGTCGAGCCGCCAGGCCCGCGCCGTAATCGCTACGCGTAACACCGCACCTCGTAGATGCGGGCTTCCTTGGCGCCGTGCGTTCGCGTCACGCGGATGCGGAGGACATCCGTTTCCACCGGATCAAAGCGGTGCCGCCGAAGCCGTTGATAGTTGCCCTTCTCCTCCACCAGCACCGTGTAGCCGCCCGTTCCCGGATCGCGATACTCAATGCGATAATCCTCGACGGTTTCCGGCTGCGGTCCCCAGATCTGGTGTTTCCGCGCCGCCTTGCTTTCGGTGAGCGTCAGTTGGCGGCTGAACCCGGAATCGAAGCACAACTGAATGTGTGACAGCGTCTGAGGCCGCTCCCAACGCAACTCGAGCCAGGCGCCGTCTTCCTGCATGCCTCCGCCCCAACGGTTGCGCCACTCACCCGTCATGTCGCGCACCAGGCCGTTGGTCACACTCTGCGCACGGCTGCCTTCGATCTCGCTGGACGCCGACACGGCTGCCGAGCGGGCCCGATCGAGCGGGTCGGCGTTAACCAGATCTTTGATCGTCTGATCGTCGCGCAACAAGCGCTGGCGATAGGCCTGTAGCTTCCCGCGGTCCGCCACGAGATCCTTCGGGAGAAAGCCGCTTTCCAGGCACGCCGCGGCGGCCGTTCCGATGGCTTGGCCCTCCGCCGCGCACGTCCCCATCACGCGCAGTGAACTGAAGGCCACGTGCGACATGCTGATGTTGCGTCCCGCCATGAACAGATTGTCGACGTTGACCGAATACAGCGCCCGCAGCGGAATCGAATAGATATCCTCGATCCTGATCTGGTCGCAGGGGGGAAGTGTGGGGTCGTCGAATCCTGTGGCGGGATGATCGTCGAACGGCCAGCCGCCGATGGCGACCGCGTCCTCGAATGCACCGTTCAACCCCATGAGATCCTGCTGCGTGAGCACGTGCGGGCCGTCGAGCCGCCGGCTGGCGCGTTTACCAGGGATCATCCCGACCCAATCCATGCCCCAGTTCTCGCTGCGCGGGTGGTTGCCCGAGTTCTTGATGTAGTCCCACACACCCATCACGATGCCCAGCAATTCGAACCGGATTCGTTCGTTGTCATGGATGGCGTCCCGTTGACCGCCCCACTCGATCCACCAATACCCGAACTCCCAACTCGACGTGCCGCGGTGCTGCAATTGCTCCTTCGTGATCTTGCGGGCCCACGAAGGCGGCGTGAAGAGCACCGGACGCCCGTAGTCCTTCGACGTAAACAGAATGCTGCTGCCCAGCGTGTCCGGACCGGCCGTCTCGGGCGCGAGAGGCTCGCCGAACGTCTGCCGATCCTCATGGCCGGTGCGGATGGTGGCCCCTGCCTCCAGGCCCAACCGGCAGTCGCCGGTGCAATCGGCGTAATACTGGGCGCGGATGCGGTAGATATGCTCCGTCTTATCGCTGCGAACCAGCACCTCGCGGATCTGCCCGCCCTCGACTTCCGCCGCATACAGCGCGCTGTCCAGCAACAGCGTGATGTGGGGTTCCGAGACCATCTTGTCATACAAGATCAGGTCCCACAGTTCCCACGCGCCGTGCGGGTTGCGCACGGCGTTTTCGAGCCGCAGTTCTTCCAGGATGCCGCCTTCGCGCCAACCCGAGCGTCCGCCATGAACGTCGGCGCCGACGATATGCATGCGCACCTCGCTGCTGGCGTTGCCGCCCAAGCGCGACCGGTCTTGCGCCAACACCACACGCGCGCCGTTCCGCGCCGCCGCGATCGCCGCGCACACCCCCGCCATCCCGCCGCCCGCCACGAAGAAATCGCACTCGAGTTCGACCACCCGCATGTTGGGTTCGTGTTGCACGCGTTGGTACAGGTCGGCCGGTGGCGCGATGCGGTCGAAGGTTTCCCGCAAGTCGCGCGCCGGTGGCGTGGATGCGGCCGGCGCCCCAAGCTCATCGGCCTTAACCACCAGGGAATACCCCGTAAGCGCGGCCGTGCCGCCCACCCACGTCAGAAACTCCCGCCGTCCCGCGCCGTTGCCGTGCTTCATCAGCCGCCATCCTCCTTTAGCCCTGCTGCGCCTCGCGCATCTTCCGCTTGTAGTAATCCTCAATCGACGCCCGATGATCGTCCGCCCGGGACGGCACATTGGGCGCGTCGATGACTGGGGCGTTCTCATCGAGATAGGCCTTCGCCCGGAGATCGAGAGGACGCCACCCCTCCAACGCCTTCGTCAAGCGTTGGACCTCGCCGGCATAGGCCGGATCCTCGCAGCGATTCTCCAGTTCGTGAGGATCTGCTTCGAGGTCGTAGAAGAGACGCAGTTTTCGCGCCGGCATCAGGATCAACTTATGCCGTTTCGTCCGCGCCATCACCTCGTCCTTGCCGCTTTCGGCGAAGACAATGTCGCGTCCCGAGTCCGGATCGGCCAGGTCGTTCCCGTGCATCGAGTCCGCGGGCCTACATCCCGTCAGCTTGACGAGCGTGGGGGCCACATCGACGTTGCTGACCAATGCGTCCGACGACGTGCCCTTCTGTTGCTGCCGCGGGTACTTGATAATAAGGGGCACCCGCGTTAGCGGGTCGTACATAAAATTGCTCTTGAGCAGCATATGGTGGTGGCCCATGTACTCGCCGTGGTCGCTCGTGAACACGATGACCGTGTCGTCGTACAGCCCCCTCTCCTTCAGCACAGCCACCATCCGGCCGACGTGGTGGTCGATCTGCTCGATCGTCGCGTAGTAATAGGCCATCACCCGGCGCAACGCCTCGGGCGTCAGGTCTTCGTGGGGGAAGTAACCCTTGCTGCGTTCAAGGTCGTGGGGGAGACACGCGTCCGTCCAACCGGGCAGGATGCTGAGGCTGTCGGGGTCGTAGGCGTTGCACCATTCCTTCGGCGGGTCGAACGGATGGTGCGGTTTCACAAATCCCACCATCAACAGATGCCCACCCTTGTCCCACCCCTCTAGCGTCGCCATGGCGCGGTCGGCAATCCATGTCGTCGAATGGTGTTTTTCAGGCAAGTTGGACGGCAGCGCCCCGAACGTGTCCCAATACTCACGCGGCGCTCCCTTGCGATACTCTCGGCGCTGATCCTCCAGGTCATTGCGATCGACCAGCCCCTGGTCCCGCAGGTAGCGGTGATAATCATCGTCCCATCGTCCCGGACCGTCCTGCTCCGCCAGCTCCATCTCGTCGAAACCCACGTCCAGATACGTCGGCGCGAAATGCATCTTGCCGACCGCCTTTGTCCGGTACCCCGCCCGCCGCAGGATCTTCGGGAACGTGTCGATCTCCGCGCGCAGCGTGCAATGGTTCGACCAGCCCTCGTGTTCGTGTACGTACTGTCCCGACAACAGCGAATAACGCGATGGCGTACACACGGGGTAGGGGCAGAAGCTGCGGTCGAAACGCACCCCATCCGCGGCCAGCGCATCGACATGCGGCGTGCGGATGTCGACGTTGCCATACGTGCCCAAGCAATCCGCGCGGTGTTGATCGACGTGGATGACCAGGATATTGGGCTGCCCGGGCTCTTTGCCCTCGGCCGCCTCCACCAATCCCGTCCCCGACACACAAAGCCCCGCCGCCGAAGCGGCTACAAACTCACGACGCGAACACCTCTGACTCATTGCCCAGTCCTCGTGGATAGATGCCCCAGGGTCAGCATGTTTCTAGAGCCGTTAGCCTATACCGCCGTCCGCCGCGATGCAAGACGCCGGAGATTCGTCCACAGAACCCCCTAGCGCAGGCCTTTGGCCGCAACCAAAGTGATACAGACGGCGTGGATGGTATTGCCGGGGCGGACCTGCGAAAGAAAGAATGGGACGCGGATTTGCGCGGATACTGTGGATCTTCGCGGATCCGCCATGGATGTCGGTGGCTGCACGAGGAACGGATCGGCGATTGAGCGTTGCATGACAGAACCGGCTGATCGG
>JAACEL010000470.1 GCA_011682535.1 Nitrospiraceae bacterium
AATCATTCTGTTGGCCATACTGATCTCGCCCGTGCTCTCGTACTTATTCTGGCGTCGAATCAGGCGCTGGCGGCACCGGGAATATCGCGTATCCCTGGTAACCGACCTCACGGTTATCATAGGAGTGATCCTCTTCGCATGCTTCGGAATGTTTGTAGGGGTTCCTTAAAGCATTCATTGGCCGACTCACTCTGGATTGGCCGTCAACCACCGTCTTGGCCGAAACTGGCCTGCCCCTCTGAATCGGACCCACCTCTTGGTATAGGATAGCATGTAGCGAACTGAAGCCCGCTAATGTGCAAACCGTTGGACAGCCCAGACGATTATGGGCACGCGCCCAACCGTATGGGCAAGTAGTATCCGCAATAACTGGATTATTCGGGAAGTCGACTGGCTCGCTTCGAAGCGTCCCTAAGGCCGTCGGCTACCGTTGTCGTATTACCCCGAAGGTCGCGCGAGCAGGCTGACTATTACTTGCGACGCGGGGGAGTCATCACCCCGTTTTGCTTTGTAGCTTTCTGCCCAGCTTCAGCCCTTGCTTGCGCCGGGATTATAGCCCCGCCGCTATCATCCGCGGTCAAGATGAATCCACTGAAATCTGCGGCCCGAAACTGCCGCTATCAGGGTGAAGGAAGGAAATTACAACACTTTCGGCAAGGACGTGGCGAGAGTTTCTGTGCACCGTGTTGTCGTAGAGGAGACCTGTCCCATGGCCTGTAAACATGGCCTTCAAGTCATCTCGCGGAAAGCTGCACGTTGTGCTTCGGGTCCCGAGATCTGCGTCAAGGGGCGAAGGCACCGTTCCGTGAAGAAGAGGGCTTCTTCATCAGTGATCGACAGAATATACGTCTGGATATCAGGGGCTAGCTTAAGCAGGTTGAGTGTTTGGGTAACCCGCGCCCGGGAAATGCCCAGGTGTTTGGCAATGTCTGCTTTGGAGCGTATCTCAGGAGTTTCGAGTAATTGGCTCATGGCGAGCGCCTGTTTCATCGGATTGACACGCACGTTGTGTGCGGACTCGAAGCTCTGGCGGGGCCACTCCATTGAGGGTTCAACTCCGAATACGAAAAGGCCATCGTTCCTGGCATGCGAAACGTCTGCAAAGAACTGAACTTCAAAGAAGTTCGTAATTCACCAATATCGAGGCTACTACGGAAAACGCCGTAGTGGCCTCTGCTCTTTGTGGTGCGCACTGTCCGCCGGCACCTCCGGCATAACCATCGTGACGCCAGCGGCTTATCGAAGAGTGACGTGTGATGAGGTCGAAGCCACAAGAATTGTCTTCCTCTTGAGAAGTGCGACGGAAAGTAGATTTGGACGAAGTTCGCATATTGCCGGACTTGCGTCGATTCTAATCACGAACTACCACCTGAATCTCCTTCAACGCCTGCCGTCAGCGATTTCTTCTTGCGCCTCTCTCCTCCTCCTTCCTGACGATGACGATATCTGAATCAAGCGCACTTCTTGTGGTGTTTGAGGTAACCTGCAAGGACTCTTCCGAGTGCGTCTGAACGTGACAGGGAGTTCTTGCTGTCCAATCGGGATGCTCGCCCAAGGGCTCTCTCCAGAAGCCGCTGTTGGCTTTCCAACAGCATGAAGCCCACGTATCGACGGCCGCCATGTCGTTTGCGTGCACTTGCTCCGGTCAACTGGGCTTCGATCTCGTCACCGACGGATGTGTCGCCCAGGGCGCGCTCCAATTCGCACGTGAATTCGTGCTCACTGAATCCCAGTTCATCAAGCGAATCCGGGAGTTCCTCCAGCAGCGACACAAGTTCCGGTGCGCTCCAGTAACCATGGATCTGGTTCATCTTGATGGTCAACGCCCGGGCTTGAGCCTCGTTGAAATCACCGACCAGGCAAGGCACTTCTTTCATGCCAAGGTCCCGCGCCGCCCGCCAGCGGTGTTCACCGTCCACAATCACAAATCCGTTCCTGGTTCGCCTCACCAGAATCACGCCACAGAAGCCCTCTGTCCGAATGGTGCGTTTGAGCGCCAGAAACTGGCGGTCAGTCATTCGGTTGGGGTTGTACCGGTTCGGCTTGATTTGATCAACGCGAATCTGCTCGAACCTAAGCGTCGAGTTTGAGTGCATAGTACGCAACTGTCTTCTCCTTGTTAGCAAGCCACGCTCGGCATACGATGTCAAGACCGTGCGTCGCAGCAATCCTCTCCCACCAAGGCCACACTAGACGCTCCATGTATGAGTCCAGGTCTCGTGCTCCCAAAAAACAGGTCCGGGATTTACCTCTTCGCAGTTGGTGCGGAACGTGGCCCATGCGCTTGAACGCAAGCGGCCCGGAATCTCCCACCACCACGTAGAACGGTGTTCGCCACGGGGCTTTCGCGAAAAAATGTGAGATACCCGGGTAGAGCTCTCCGAAAGTGTCGAAGTCCCCAATCTGAAAGCGTCGTCCAGATGGCCAATCTGTAAAAGTGCTGAAATCTGCAAGACGTGCATCCACATTCGGAAAATGAAAACGTAGTTCGTCAACCTTTCGGCTGTTCGTGTCCAAGGCCAATGTGTAGCGAGCTTTGTCACGCCATGCATGCCGAAACATCTGCCCAAATCCCGAGCCTGCCAAAAAGACATTCGCCCATTTCACCTCCCCACAGATCCGGCGACGCAGTTCCACTTTGCGCAAGAGGTCGCTGTTGTCCTTTTGTTGGGGCCTGCGATTCAGAGCGCACAGTTGCACTTGGGATTCGCAGGATCCAAATCTAGATCGCGCCATAGTTCCTCCGTTTCCTTACACAGCGCCACGGACGCATCCTCAGGAAGCCGTTCCTTGAACCACCTGTATACTTCGCGGCGAAGCTCGACCGGGAGTCGGTAGCGTCCATCCGCACCTTCGCGAGAAGTGGCCAAATCGAAGACAGTTCCATTGCGCCCGCGTCGCCTGGCACATTCACGCAAACCGGCATTGTGCCGGATAGTGCCCAACGTGAAGCGCAACCCTTTCGTTTTCATCTCGCTGGCGATCCGCTCCAGAAGCGGTCGATACCACAATTCCCAGCCCTCTTCCGGGATGATGGGATCGATACGGATACGCACCGCGTAGCCAGCCCGCTGACATTGTCCCGCAGCCCGCAGCCTCTCGTATGGATGCGGAGCACCATGTTCGTACCGCTCCGTGACCTCCGGCGCATTTAGACTGAACGAAACCACAACGTTCGCATGCTCCCTTATTGACAACAACCGCTCCACGTTGACGCTCTTCGTCACAAGAAGGAGCTTGTGCTTCTTCTCCCTGGGAAAAAGCAATCCATCGTCTTGCCGAGAAAAAAGTGGCGCCAGATCTTCAGATAACCGCGTGAGGTCGTCGAGAGCGAGGCTATCGCTCGATTCTCCCGCGCTGAGCAGCCAAGGTTGCCCTCGTTCCAGGAACTTCTGGGTCTCTCGGACGAGTCGTTGGCGATGCTCGAAGACAACCGGTCCAGACACATTGCCGAGCGGCAACTGAAGACAGCAGTAGTCGCAACGATACGGGCAACCATTCCCGTGCGAAAGCACAAAGTATGGCGGACACACCACACCTGCTGCAGGCCGGCCCATCTTGTGGATGAACGATGTCTTTCTGCTGCGCGTCTCAAACGGCTGTTGCGCCTCATCTGACATACTGAATATCTTATCAGTTTTCCCGTCTTTGGCAAGCCTTTTTGAACTCGGACGGCTCGCACTCTTGGCTTTGAACAAGCTCAGTGTCTTCGTTTTCAAATACTGCGTCACAAACCTGTTGATAGTCCCATCGGGGTAGATAAGCCGATTACCCCGGAGCACGGCCAGCTTCTTTTCCACCAGTTCACGGGAAAGCCCACTGACCGCCGCCAAGTCTTCAATGGAATAGGACACGTTTTCCCAAAGCCACTCCCAGTGCCGACGGTCACTCCCACTTTCCGGTACTTCCGAAACTCGCCTTCTTCGCCGCACTTGCTTGACAAG
>JAACEL010000471.1 GCA_011682535.1 Nitrospiraceae bacterium
CGCAAGCATAGTGGTGCTATGCTGAGTTTCTCTGACGCGGCTCTCCGCTGCCGCAGCAAGCAAGCGGCCCGCATATCATCCCTAAACTGCTCTAAGGGCTGTGGTAGACTGAAAGCATGTTGGCGAGTGGTCTCATAGTGCTGGCGCTCCAGATGGGAACGGCGCTCCCGATGGGGGCGGACAATCTGCTGGAGAATCCGGGGTTCGAGTTGCTGGATGGCTCGCGGCCGGTTCAGTGGGACGTGTTCGTGCAGCCGCAGGAGGGGGCGGTGGGGGTGGTGGACGACTCGGTGGCGTTCGAGGGAGACTACTCGGTGCGTCTGCACAACCCGGAGCCGTATGAAACGGAGCCGTGCAACAACTGGAGCCAGAACCTGCTGATGCCACTGGCGGAGTCTGAGCTTCGGGTGCGGGGGTACGTAAAGACCCGGGACGCGGGTGGGGCGGCGTTGTGGTTGCAGTGCTGGCGCAAGCAGCCGTGGGGGCTGACACACGTGGTGTCGTCGAGCGATCGCCGTCCGGTGTCGGGCACACAGGACTGGACGCTGCTGGAGATGAAGGTGCGGGTTCCGGCGGGGACGGATTTCGTGACGTTGCGGTGTGTGCTGAAGGGGAGCGGTACGGCTTGGTTCGACGAGATCTCCATCGCGGAACTGGACGTGAAAGAGAAGCCGAAGGCGCACAAGCGCAAACCGGGGCGGGCGGTTCAGAAGGAGGACGAACCGGAAGCCACGCGTGAACCCGAGCCCGTGGAAACTGTCGCGACGCCGAAGAGCACCGCGCGCTATCCGGGAATTCCAGTTGCGGAGACGCGTGATACGGCAAGGGATCTTCTCGCGGCGGGGGCGTGGATGGCCGACTTGCTGGAGACGTTGCAGGAGACCAATGAGAGTCTGGCGGAGGAGTTGACGCTGCTGCGCGGTGAGGTGCGGGTGCTGCATGAGGAGGTGGCGGGCTTGCGCGCCGATGCCGAAACGGCGGAGGGGCTGGTGGGCGATGGCGTGGCCGGGGTGGAAGCTGCGGAGCCGGAGGCGCGCCGGGCGCCGCCGCTGGTGCCGCATGGCTATGATCTGGAGGAGTTGCCGTAATGCCGCTGTACAAACTGATCGTCATCTCGCTCATGGTGGGGCTTGTGGCGGCGGGCCTTGTGTGGTTCTTGATCGAGTTCGTGCAGAATGTGCTTGTGGCTGTGCGTGTGGCGGCGGAGAAGAAGGTGTTGCGCGCGCAGCAGGAGGAGGAGCGCAAGCGCCAGGAGTTGGAGGATCAGGTGCGAGACGAGCGTGAAGGAGGAGGCGTGGCGTAGGATGCCGGGTGTTCCGCGGAAATACGTTGGCGTAATGTTCAAGTGTTGCCATGTGTACACGCGCATCTACCTCAACAAGGCAGGGACGGCCTACACGGGGAAGTGCCCGAAATGCGCGGCGAAGATCACGCTGAAGGTCGGCGCGGGCGGCTCCGATTCGCGCTTTTGGACGGCACAGTAGCCGGCTACTTCTCTAACGACCGCTTGGCGCGCCGGATGGCGGCGGCGACACGCCGGGGGGCGGTTCCGCCGGGAATGTTTCTGCGCGAGACGATGGCGCGCGGGGCGAGGCCGTCGACGATACTCTGATCGAAGAGCGGGGAAAAGGTCTTGAACTCTTCCAGAGTCAGGTCGGTGAGGCGTTTGCGCTTTTTGGTGCAATAGAGGACGATTCGCCCGATGATGCCGTGGGCTTCGCGGAAGGGCATTCCCTTGACGGCGAGCGCGTCGGCGAGGTCGGTGGCTTCCATGAATCCTTCGCGCACGGCTTCCGCCATGCGCGTTTCATCTATGCGGATCGTGGGGATCATGCGCGCGGTGACGGTGAGGCAAAGCTGGAGCGTGTCGGAGGCATCGAAGACGGGCTCTTTGTCCTCCTGCAGGTCGCGGTTGTAGGTAAGGGGCAGGCCCTTCATGAGGGTGAGCAGTGCGTTGAGATCGCCATAGACGCGGCCGGTCTTTCCTCGGACGAGTTCGGCGACGTCGGGGTTCTTCTTCTGGGGCATGATGCTGGAGCCGGTGGTGAAGGCGTCGCCGATTTCGATGAAGGCAAATTCCTGAGACGACCAGAGGATCAGTTCTTCGCACAGGCGGCTGAGGTGCATCATGACGATGGCGGCGTTGGAACAGAACTCGATGACGTGGTCGCGGTCGGAGACGGCGTCCATGCTGTTGGCGGAGATGGTGTCGAATTCGAGTTCGCGGGCGACCTGTCTGCGGTCGAGGGGGTAAGGGACGCCGGCCATGGCGGCGGAACCGAGGGGAAGCACGTTCATCCGCTTGCGAAGCTGGACGAAGCGTTGGCGGTCGCGTTCGAACATCTCGAAGTAGGCCAGGAAATGGTGGGCGAGGAGCACCGGCTGGGCGTGTTGCAGGTGGGTGAAACCCGGAATGATGACGCCGCGGTGTTTTTCGGCGAAGGCGACAAGTGCGGCTTGGAGATCGCGCAACTGGCCGATGACGGCGTCGATCTGGTCGCGTTCCCACAGCCGTACATCAGTGGCGATCTGGTCGTTGCGGCTACGCCCGGTGTGGAGGCGTTTCCCGGCGTCGCCGATGCGGGCGACGAGGGCGGCTTCGATGTTGGTGTGGATGTCCTCGAGCGCGGGATCCCACTGGATCCGGTCTTTGGCGACGTCGGCGGCGATGGCGCGCAGGCCCTTGATGATCTTGTTGGCGTCGCCTTTGGCGATGATGGCCTGGCTGCCCAGCATGCGTGCATGGGCGATGCTGGCCCGGATGTCCCAGGGCGCGAGCCGGGCGTCGAAGGACACGGATTCGCCGAGGGCCTCCATCAGGTCGTCGGTCTTGCCTTCGAAGCGTCCACCCCATTGCTTGCTCATGCTCAGTTCTCCAATCCGCTCCTTGCGCGGTTACCCTTTGCCGACGAGCTTCTTGAGGGCGTCGGCGTAGTGACAGTAGTTCTCCCACGAGACGTTGTCGGGGATGGTATGGTCGAGTTCGGGAATGTAGCGTCCGGCCTCGACGGCTGGGCGCACGCGTTCGAGTTCTTCGTCGATGGCCTTGGGGCCCTCGGCGAGGGCGCGCTTGTCGATGCCGCCCATCATGCCGAGCGTGGGGTAGCGTTTCCTGAAATCATTGACGTCGCATCCGGCGGCGACCTCGAAGGGGAAGAGGTAGTTGACGCCAGCGTCCATCATCGGCGGGATGATGAGGTCGGGTTGGCCGTCGGTGTCGACGGAGAGTATGGGGATGTTGTGCCGGTCGGCAAAGGCCTTGATGCGGCGGTAGCAGGGGCCGAGGAATTCTTCCCATTGCTGGGGACCGATGAGGGGGCCTTGGCGTCCGCACATGTCTTCCCAGATGTGGATCATGTCGATGGGGGCTTCTTGCACGACCTTCTCGAAGACGGTGAGGTAGAGCGAGGTCATGTGGTCCATCATTTCGTGGATGAGGTCCGGGTCGGTGCAGAAGGTGATGAGGCAGTCTTCGTCGCCCAGCATCCAGCGGACGCTGCCGAAAATGCCGACGTCGGGGTAGTAGCCCAGTTGGATGGGGATGCCTTTCTCGGCCCATTTCCTGCAGAGGGCGCCGACCCCGGCGGCGCGCTGGGAGTGGTCGGGGTCGAGGCGTTCTTCGCGCAACTGCTCCCAGTCGCGCCGGGACTTGACGGGGAATTCGAGGAACTCCGACATGGACTCGGCGCCCTTGAGGTTGCGGCGCTTGATGCCCCAGCGGTCGTACCACGTATGGGTGTGTTCGTCTTCTTCGATGAGGGTGTAGTCGCTGGTGGGGCAAGGCCCGCAGTTGACGGGCACAATCTTGGGGGCAGGGTCGGGATTCCAGGGGCGCTGGTGGTCGGCGTTGCCGGGCATTCCCTCTTCGACCCAGCGCAAGTAGGTGGTCGCCCAGGGTTCCCAGAACAGCCAGAACGGGGGCCGGTCCACTG
>JAACEL010000110.1 GCA_011682535.1 Nitrospiraceae bacterium
AAGCAAGCTTGCGCACTCCAAAGAGCCTTTCGGGCTCATCCGTACCGACTTTTGGCGGGGTAATCTACCCGCGGATTTGGGCCGGGCGTTCGGGTCTGGATCCTGTGTGTTGAAGAGGGTACACTCGGGCTGGATTTTGGATGGTGGCCCGTAGCGTGGGATGATGATGGCTGATACCTGTGTTTTGAGCGTTCGCAACCTGAAGACGTATTTCAAGGTCGATGAGGGTGAGGCGTTGGCGGTGGATGATGTGTCGTTCGACATCCCCGCGGGTAAGACGATCGCGTTGGTGGGTGAGAGCGGGTGCGGAAAGAGTGTGACGGCGTTGTCGATCTTGCGGCTGGTGCCGGACCCGCCGGGGCGGATTGTGGGGGGGGAGGTCCATTTGGCGGGGCAGGATGTGCTGGCGATTCCGGCGGCCGAGATGCGCAGGCTGCGGGGGAATGCGGTTTCGATGGTGTTCCAGGAGCCGATGACGTCGCTCAATCCGGTGTTCCGCGTGGGTAACCAGATCGCGGCCGTGGTCCGGCTGCATACGGATATGTCGCGTGCGGAGGCGCGTCAGCGGGCCATCGCGTTGCTGGAGAAGGTGGGCATCCCGGCCCCTGAGGAGCGAATCGACGATTATCCCCATCAGATGTCGGGGGGGATGCGTCAGCGTGTGATGATCGCGATGGCGCTGGCGTGTGGGCCGCAGTTGCTGATCGCCGATGAGCCGACGACGGCGCTGGATGTGACGATTCAGGCGCAGATCCTGGATCTGTTGAACGAACTCCAGGCGGAAACGGGGATGGCGGTGTTGCTGATCACGCATGACCTGGGCATCGTGGCGGAGACGGCGGAGCGGGTGGCCATCATGTATGCGGGGAAGATCGTGGAGGAGGCGGATGTGAAGGATCTGTACGCGGATCCCAAGCACCCGTATACGCAGGGCCTGTTCGCGTCGTTGCCAAAGATGAACGAGGGGCGCAAACGGCTCACGATGATCGAAGGCCAGGTGCCCGCCGCGACCCATTTTCCGCCGGGCTGCCGGTTCCATCCGCGATGTGCCCACGCCATGGACGTGTGCCGAACGACGGCGCCTAGATTCAAGCCCGTTGCTTCCGGCCATAGCGTGGCGTGCTGGTTGTTCGACAAGGAAGACCGCTATGAGTAGGGTAAACGGCACGGACGATGATCTGTTGGTCGTCGAGGATCTCGTGAAGCATTTCCCGATCAAGAAGGGCGTGTTCGCGCGGGCGACGGGGGCGGTGCGTGCGGTGGACGGCGTGTCCTTCTCGATTCCGCGGGGCAAGACGCTGAGTCTGGTGGGGGAGAGCGGTAGCGGTAAGACGACGGCGGGACGCGCCATTCTGCGGCTGATCGAGCCGACGTCGGGGAATGTACACTTCGACGGACTCGATGTGACGTCGCTCGACCGGCATGAATTGCGCGCGCTACGCAAGCGGATGCAGCTCATCTTTCAGGATCCTTACGGATCGCTGAACCCGCGCATGACGGTGTATTCCGTGCTGGCGGAGGCCTTGACGGCGCATGGTGTCGTGCCCAAGCCGGAGCGTCGCGACCGCGTGTACGAGTTGCTGCGCATGGTGGGGTTGCCGCCGGAGGCCGCGACGCGGTATCCGCATGAATTCAGCGGGGGCCAGCGTCAGCGCATCGGCATCGCGCGGGCTCTGGCCGTCGAGCCCGATCTCATCATCGCGGACGAACCGATCTCGGCGCTCGACGTATCGATTCAAGCGCAGATCCTCAACCTGCTCGAGGATCTGCAAGAGAAACTCGGGCTGGCCTACCTGTTCATCGGCCACGACCTCAGCGTGGTGCGGCATATCTCCGACTACGTGGCCGTGATGTATCTCGGACGTATCGTCGAGGTGGGGCCTGTAGACGCCATCTTCGCCCGGCCCGTCCACCCGTACACGAAGGCGCTGCTGTCGGCTGTGCCGGTGCCCGATCCGATGCGCGTGCATGAGCGGCAGATTCTCGAGGGCGATATGCCCAGTCCCATCGCGCCGCCCCCGGGGTGTCATTTCCACCCGCGTTGTCCCGACTGCGAGGCGCAGTGCCGGCGCGCGGACACGCACTTGGTCGAGATAGAGCCGGAGCACAGCGCGGCGTGCCACGTGCACGCGCCGCCTAAGGTTTGACGGCACGCCGCGTTCCCGAGACGCGGCGTGCGTGGATTCCCGTTGGCCTTACTCCTTGTTCCTGGGACGTTTCTTGCCGAGGGCGGACAGGGCCATGACGATGCCCACTGCCCCGCCCATCGTGAGCATGTCGCCTGTCGGCATCCCGCTCGAGATCAGCGAAGCGGTCCGCTTCTCGCCGTCTGTGAAGGAGATTATGGGTATGCTGACGCACCCCGGGCCGCCGCCGGAATGTCCGAAGCACGTCGAATCCGATGGCGGTGCGCAGATAAGCCGACACCTGCCGACGCCATCTTCCCCCGTGACGCCGTTGCCGTTCTCGTCGTCCGTCTCGTCGTACTCGGCTCCGATGAGCAGGTAGTCGTTGAGTCCGTATACGTACCCGAGTTTGGCGCCAAAGAACTGGTTCGTCTGCGTTCCGCTGAACGTATGGCTCAACTCGGGCAGCACGACGCCATCGATTCGGCTGAGTCCGTAGAGGCGCAGGGCGCCCTCCCTGACGCCGACGCGGACGTAAGCCTCACTATTTATGCAGAACACCGCGTAGACAAGATCCATTCCCGCGGCAGCTTCCTTGACACGAGGCATGAGATAGGCGAATACTCGCTCGGGTAGGATGGGCCGATGGGGCGGCCAGCCTGGGGCTGGCCAGCGCACGACTCGGTTCCGACGGCAAGAGGGCGGAATACAAAGGAGAGAGACGGTGAATAACAGATTGATCGTCAAAGCGGTGTGTTGTGTGGGAATGGTGGCCTTGTTGGCCGGTTGCGCGACGGGAGGCAAGGGCGCCAGCGACGAAGAACTCATTATGAGTGTGTTGCAGACGTGGGCGGCCGCTCAGGCCGAAGAGGACATCGACAAGATGATGTCGACGTACTCCGAGGACTTCTCGACGTACGACATCCCCGACAAGGACGGTGTGCGTGGGTTTATGGAGGAAGCCATCGACATGGGCTATTTCGAAGGCGTCGAGGTGTCGCTCGAAGACGTCGAGATCGAGATTGACGGCGACTCGGCCACCGCGTACCCCATCGAATGGGTGAGCGACGCGGCGGAACTGACCATCGAGACTGTCTTGAAGAAGGAAGCCGCCGGCTGGTTGATCGTGGACATGGTTATCGAAGGCCTCTAGATCCGATCGTCCTGTCTTGGGGCCGGTGCGGCGACTGGGGCCATAACGGAGAGGCCCAATTCTGCCGGCCGTGGATAACCAACGTGGCCACGATAAAGGCGGGGACGCATTGTGGCGTGCCCGAAGAACTTGGTTACGAGCAAGTTCCGCTCAACCACGCCAACACCAAACGAGCGAGGATCGTGTTCGCCCCAAGAGCGAGGCTGAGCTTGCCGTGCGCGCCACGGTAGAGCTAACCGGCGATTCCGCAGGTAGCACGTGCCGAAAGGCACGCTATACAGGTCGGCCGGAACAACGAACAAGGATGATTCGATGGCTGAATACGTCTGTCCAGTATGGGTTGGACATCTTCTGGCGAGTCCGGTGCGGAAGCTGTTCCAAGAGCCTCGGAAGATCTTGAGTCCGTATGTTAAGCCCGGTATGACGGTGCTCGATGTGGGCTGCGCCATGGGGTTCTTCAGTCTGCCGCTGGCCCGTCTTGTAGGGCCGGATGGCGTAGCGGTCTGCGTCGACATGCAGGAGAAGATGTTCCAACGTCTGGAAACGCGTGCGCGCAAGGCGGGCGTCATCGGGCAGATTCAGACGCGCACCTGTTCTCAGGATACCCTGGGCCTGGGGGACTTGGCCGAGGCGGTCGACTTCGCGCTCCTTTTCGCCATGGTGCATGAAGTACCCGATGCGGCGCGTCTCTTTTCCGAGCTTCATCGCGCGATGAAGCCAGCCGGACAAGTTCTGATGGCGGAACCGAAGGGCCACGTTAGGGCCAAAGCGTTCGATACGTCGCTTGCGTCTGCCGAACAGTGTGGATTCGTGGCCATCGAGCGGCCGCGTATCCGGGGGAGTCACGCGGTCGTGCTGTCGAAAGTGTGAGGCGTGTGGCCGTACGTTTCCGTTTGCTCTCCTGCCTAGTTGCGTCTATTCTGTGTGTTGAACGTGGAGCCGGTCGCAAACTGGAGGGAGACGGCGCTATGGACTCGAAACAACATGCGGCACACATTGTCAAGTACCAGCGGATTCGATCCAGGTTTAAGACGTATGCGGACACGTTGATGGCGGTCTTGCTGGAGGCGTCCGCACGCTATGCGCCCTTGGCCATCGTCCAGGCCAGGGCAAAGACCGTGCCGAGCTTTGCGGAGAAGATTGTTCGCAAGGGCTACGTGAAGCCGCTCGTGCAGATGACGGACCTGTGCGGGGCGCGTGTGGTAACCATCACGGCCGAACAGATGAAGGCGATGTGCCGGTTCATCGAAGACGCGTTCGAGGTGGACTACGTGAACAGCCTGGATGTGGGTGGCCGGCTGCATACGAGCGAGTTCGGCTATCGTTCCCTGCACTACGTGGTGCAGTTCCGGCGAGGGAAGTGTCTGGGGGTGGAGGTACCGAGGCTGGTTCTGCCGGATACCAAAGCGGGGATCCCGTTTAAGGCGGAGATTCAGGTGCGGACGGTGTTGCAGCACGGTTGGGCGGAGGTGGTGCACGACCGCATCTACAAGAACCGTATCAAGGTGCCGGAACCGCTAGTGCGCGACGGGGCACGGTTGGCCGCGGTTATCGAGGAAGCCGATAGGGTCATATCGAAGGTGGTGGACAATATCGACGCGTTTGTGGTCGACATCGGCGCGTACATGAAAAGACCTGAGATTGAGGCTGAGTTGGAGAGCCTCCGCCTCATACTGGACAACGAGAAAGATCCGAAGGCGAAAGAGTCGTTGACGTTGCGCATGGCCAAGATGCAGCGCGCGATCGGCGATTGGCCGGGCATCGTGACCCTGCTCAAGCCGTATTCGAAGGGCGCCTGCCCGGCCCTCCTGCGCGAGTGGGGAAATGCGCAGTGTGAGCGGCGGGCGGATGCGCCGTCCGGGCGCGACTACACGGCGGGACGCAAAGCCCTGCTGCGTTCGGCCGAACTGGACGACGGCAACGCTGAGACGCACGCCATGCTCGCGCGTTCGTATCAGCGCCAGCCCCGCTCCGAGACGCAGGTGCGCCGGCATTTCCGGCGGGCCTATCACTTGGCGCCGAAGAGCCCCTACCATTTGGCGGCGTATCTTGAATATGAGCTTCTGCGCGCGCCCAGCAGCTCGCTGATTCCCATGCTCGATCCCGCTATCCGCGAGGCCATCGAAACGTGCCGGAGGCACACGCGTGTCAAAATCGAGTTGCCCCAGGCCTATATGACTATGGGCAAACTCTACTTGCTGCTGGGCGAGCCCTACGACTGTCTGGACGCCTACGCCAAGGGCCTGCGCATGGTGCTTGACTGCGATTCGGGCGTATGTCCGGCCATATTGGATCACGAACTTGACGCGCTCGCCCGGCTCGAGAACGCACTGGAACTGGCGCCTGGGGAGGACTGGGTGCGCCAGTCGCTTCCAGAGGGGCTTCGGCGGTTGCTGCTCATCGGCAAGTGCCTGGCCTGTAACGACCGAGCTTCGGGGCGTGCCTTGGCCAAGATGAAGTGCGCGGACCTCGACCCGGCCAAGCCGGTCCTGATCGTGGCCGGTGGCTGTGCGAAGGCGGTCGAAACTGAGATGAAGGCATACCGGAAGAGGCTGCGCGCTGCCTTGGCCGGTTTCCGTGGAACCGTCATCGGCGGCGGCACGGCCTCGGGCATCAGCGGCGTGCTCGGCGCCATCGCCAAGGCCGATCGAAAACGAGAATACAGCCTTGTCGGCTACTACCCCGAGCGCATGCCGTCGGACGTGTCGATCGACCAGCGCTACGACCAACGCGTGCCCACCCCGGCCAGAGATTTCGGCCCGCTCGATGCGATTCAAGTGTGGATCGACCTGACCTGTGCGGGCATCGCCCCTGATCGCGTGTCCGTGCTGGGCATCGACGGCGGCAGCATCTCCGGGTTCGAGTTCCGGCTCGCCCTGGCTCTCGGCGCTTGCGTCGGCGTGGTAGCGGGTTCCGGCCGCGCCGCCGATGCCGTGGCCGGCGATCCCGATTGGGGCAACTCCCCCCGGCTTCTTACGCTGCCGGACGATTCCATGACCTTGCGCGCGTTCGTCAATCCGGGCGAACCGATTCTGCGAGGCCAGGCGCTCGACAAGGCCGCGCAAGCCGTCCATGCCGACTACTGCGAGAGCAACCCCAAGATCTTCGTTTCCTCCGGTAAGCCCTGGGAGGACTTGGACGACACGTTCAAAGACGCCAACCGGGCTCAGGCCGCCTACATCGGCGAGATCCTCAAGGCGAACGGATACACCCTCGTCGAGAAAGGGCAGGGCGCCACAATCAACGTGATCAAGTTCTCCAACAAGGCCGAGATCGACCACATGGCCGAGATGGAACACGGACGATGGAACGTCGAGCGGCTGTGCGACGGGTGGGTGTACGGCAAGGAGAAGGACGAAGCCAAGAAAACCCAGCCATGTCTCGTGCCCTGGGAACAACTGCCCGATGGGCCTGGCGGCGTCAAGAGATACGACCGCAGCGCGGTCCAGAACTGGCCGAAAGTGCTCGCGGAAGCCGGGATCGAGGTCAGGAAAGCCTAGGGTTTTTGGCCGGATCCCTACCCCTGGCGTTCGGTCTGGGCGGGGAGTACGCAGCGGAAGCCGATGGTGGGCAGTCGGCTTTCAGGGAAGACGCCTTTGCGGTGCGTGCAGCGCACGTCCAGGGCCGGGGAGTTCCAGCATCCGCCGCGCACGGCGCACAACGGGGTAGACTGCCGCGCCGGTGTGACGGCTCGTTTCTGCCGGTAAGGAACGAACGGGTCGCGGGTCCACTCGTAGACGTTCCCGGCGAGATCGCAGACTCCTTCGGGGGTCTGGCCTTCTTCGTGCATGGTAACGATGGACGGCATGCCCAGGTATTCGCGGTAGTTGCACCACGTGGCGTCGGGTTCGGCCTTGCCCCAAGGATAGAGGCGGTTGGGTTTGCCGCGGGCGGCAAATTCCCACTGCGCCTCGGTCGGCAGTTGTTTGCCGGCCCAGGCGGCGTAGGCGTTGGCCTCTTCCCAGGTCACGCCGACGACCGGTTGCTTGGGGCCGCAGTACTTGGCCGATTCCCAGTGGCGGGGCTTCGGTCGTCGGGTCGCCTTGAGGAACTCCTCGTATTGCTCGACGGTGACGGGATACTTGTCGATGTAGAAAGGGGCAACCCGGGTTTCGAATTCGGGCGCCTCTTCGGGAACGTCGTTGTTGCCCATCAAAAAGCTGCCGCCTTCGAGATAGACCATGTCCTCGGTGGAGGCGGCGGTTTCGCCGTCGCTGTCGAACTGCGGCGCCGAGACGGCCCGGTACGACTGCTCGAACGCTTCGGTAAGCGCCTGGCGGAAGGCCGCGCTCGATTGCCATCGATCTTGGGGTTCGGTGGCGAGGGCCCGGTCATGCACGGCGAGCAGAGACGGGGAGACGTCGCTGCGCGCGCGTTCGACGATGACGGGATCGTCCATGGGCGTACGGAGCGTGAGCAGTTCGTGGAAAATGAGGCCCACGGTGTACAGGTCGGCGCGTAGATCCACCTTCCGGAGGTTTCGCTGTTCCGGTGCGGCATAGCTCCAGGTTCCCGTGATGCGCTGGGGCGTGCGAGCCGGGGTAGGCGGCGGTACCGCGCCCTCCTCGTGCACCGCCTTGGCCAAGCCGAAGTCGAGAACTTTGACGTGCTCGCCAGGCAACACCATGATGTTCTCAGGCTTGAGGTCACGGTGGATGACCATGCGGTGGGCGTATTCGAGGGCCGTCAGTATTTGTTGGATGATGGATACTGCGAGCCGCACTTCGAGGAAGCGGCGATCACCGCGTTGTTTGCGCAGCACTGCGCGAAGAGAGCGGCCCTTGAGGAACTCCATCGTGATGTAGAGGAGGCCCTGATCGGTCCAACTGAGGTCGTGCACCGCCACGATATTCTCATGGCGCAGACGGCGCGCTAGCTGCGCCTCCTGGATGAAGTTCCGCTGGCCTTTCTGCGTGCGTAAGAGCTTGGGAGTCATCAGTTTGAGGGCGACTTCCTCGTTGACGAGGGTGTCCTGCGCCCGGTAAACGACCCCCATGCCGCCACGTCCCACCTGTTCCGCGACGATGTAGCGCTCGGATATCCGTGTGCCTGGCTTGAGAGACAAGTCCATGTCGTCAAAGGACTTGGAAAGAACCGGAACCTGGACCGCCGCGCCGCAGCCGAAACAAACCCCCTGCCTGCCTTGTACAGTCTCCGGAACAAGGAATCGTATGCCGCAGTTGGAACAAATCACATGGATCATGAGGGTGATGATCGTATCACAGCGTTTGCCGGAATGACAATGCACAACCCTTTGCGCCACAGTTGTAAAGGGGGCTTGACTGGGGCAGCCCGCTGCGGTAGTGTTGGGCTGATTCGACGGCCGGACGGCCGGCTGGAAACGGCGCCGGAGCGGTGCGGTCGTTTGGCGACTTTTTGGGAGCAAACAATGAAGCTGGTTCACAGGGGTCTTTTCTCGTCTCAGGCGGCGCTTGGCGCTTTCTTGGCGGTCTCGCTGGTATTCTTGGGGATGGCGGTGGGGGAGGCGTCCGCCCAAGAGACGGCCACGCTGACAATCGGAACCGCGGCCGACCAAGTCGGAGAACTGGTCGAAGTGCCGGTGACATTGACGACAAACGGCACGGATCCGGCGACGATCCTGTTCAGTCTCGTTTTCGATGCGGCCAAACTGGCGTTTGTGGAGACCGAGGTCGGTCCCGCGACCCTTGCGGCGGGCAAATACGTCCGTACCTACGAGTCCGGGCCGGGCGATTTGCGTTTCATTGTTACCGGCAATGAGAACTTCATGGGCAACGGCGTCTTGTTCTGGATAGTCTTCGAGATCCTGCCCGCGGCCGCTCAGGAGACGTTGGGGCTAGACGGGATGGATGCGTCGGCTGCGGACCCAGGCGGCACGGGGATCGCCATCACCGTCATCGATGGCAGTGTGCAGGCCAATTGCGCGGGTCCGGCTGCGCCAGCCGGTGTGACGGCGACGCAAGGCCAGACCGACGGCGTGCGGGTCTCCTGGGACGCGGTGGACGGGGCCATTGACTACCGGGTCTATCGCGCGCTGGTGGACGACGTGGAACTGGCCGAGCCGCTCAGTGATTGGGTGCCGGTGCTTACGGTGCTGGATGCCACGGCCGTACCCGCGTCGGCGACGGGGGGCGGTTGCGCGGGACCGTTTGCGCTCACTCCGGTTAACTACCACTATTGGGTGCGCGCCCGTAACAGCGCGGATTGTCCCGGAGATTTCAGCGATTCGGCGATGGGCAACCGCGGCGCGGCCAAGGCGCTCGACCTGAAATCGGCCACGACCCAGACCGTTCTCCCCGGCCTCATCGTGAACGACGGCTTGTCCCAGGCCGCGCCGGATGCGGGTCTGGCGGTGCGCCTGACGGCAGACACCGCGATTGCGCCTGCGACGGTGTGGGCTAAGATTGAAGCCGCCGGTGAGAGCGGCGCGATGTCCTGGGTCGCCGACGCGGACGGGCAGTCGGGCTGGGTGGTTTGCGAGCCGGACGCGGCCTGGAGCACCGGCGGCGTGGTGCGAATAACGGCGGGCGCGCGCACGGCGGCCGGCTCTGCCGTTGAACCCGTAACGCGTGAGTTCTTCATCTCGGGCGCCGTGGTCAGCGCCAAGGCGATGGCCGAAGACGTGACGCCGGTCGCGAACGATGCGCTGCCGCTTCTCGACGATTCCGCCGGGCCGGTCTACGCCATCGGGCCCCAGGGCCTGTACCCGGAGGCGCGCCAGGTCTGGGTACCGATTCCCGACGGCTTCGACGCGGACGGCCTCGTGTTGTGCTACTACCAGGCCATTGGCGAGAGATGCGGCTGGTACGCGGCCGAGAACGTGCGCGGTTGGCTCGTGTCCGATGAGATCGCGTTCGCCGAACGGGGTGGCGTGGCCTACGCGATCCTCGAGGTTCGCCATTCAGCCAACGTGCAGTGGGCGTTGAAGCCGGCCGCCTTCTCGGGGGCGTCGGTCGTGAGCGTGCCCCGCTCTGCGGGCGATGCGTTTTTGATGGCGGGACTTGCGCTCGCGCTGGCGATTGCGGCACGCCGTGACCGTCGGCGCGCGGACGCCTAGGCGCACATTGCCGCACATGCCGCTGGTTGGATCGGATATCTATGCATGATACGATACTAGAGATCGCTGGACTCAAGTTCCATGCCTACCCGACGATGCTCGCGGCCGCCTTCCTGACATGCACACTGCTGGCCTGCCGCGCGGCCGCGCGGCAGCAACCGCCCATCTACCTCAACCCGCGCGGGGGACTGTGCGCCTTCGCCGGCGCGTTGCTGGGCGCCAAGATCTTCTGGATCCTCCAATACTCCCAGATCCAATACCTGTGGCGGGCGCTCCTGTTCTGGGAAGGGGGCCTTGTTTATTACGGCGGGCTCATCGGCGGCGTCATCGGCATCACGGGTTACATCCTGTGGAACCGGCTGCCATATCTGCGCGTGGGCGATGTCTGCGTGATCTATCTCGCGCTCGGGCAGGCCATCACCCGCTGCGGCTGTTTCCTAAATGGGTGCTGCTGGGGGGCTGTATGTGACGTGCCCTGGGCCGTCCGATTCCCCAAACACAGCTACGCGTACAAAAATCACCTCGACCACGGATGGATCGACCGCGCCAGCGAGACCTCACTGCCGGTTCACCCAACGCAACTGTACATGGTGGCCGGGCTGCTCACTATCTTCCTCTTGCTCCGCTGGGCCCACCGCAAGAACCTTTTTCATGGTTTCATTGTTACTCTTTATTGCTTTTCGTATGGCGTATTGCGGTTTTGCGTCGAGTTCCTGCGCGGCGACAGCGCCCGGTCGGTGTTTGGCATGACAGTATCGCAGATCTTGAGTCTGGCCCTGATCATCGGTGCGGCTGTTGTGGTCGTTTTGTGGCGTAGCGGTGTCTTTGGCCGTCCGGCGGCGGTGGCTCCAGGGGACGAAGCTGATCAGAACACCGGTTCCGGTGGTTGTGGTTAGTGACTCATTTTGGAGCCCCCATGCCAAAGTGGCGCGGGGATGCTAATGGTAACGTAACCTTGAAGATAGGGGTTGACATGGAACCCCAAGTGCTCTATAATCGCAATCAAGATCTTGTGTGTGAGCAAGGCGAGGGGAATCGCTCTTCTCGCACGGTATTGAGATGAGTGCCGCCGCCGGGGATTTTGGCGCAAGGTTGTAAGTCTAGGAAGTCTAGGAGAACTGGAAGAAGAAACGGCCACAGGTTGCATTTCTTTTTATGTGACTGTGGGGTGACTGCAGGAACGGTTCAACAAGGAGAACGCACATGGGCAGCAGGAAAACGCTAGTGCTCGCGTCGCTCGTGAGCTTGATGATGGTCCTGGCCTTTTTGATAGGGCTCGTGCCGTCTGAGACCACGCTGGGGGCTGACGCTGCAAGTAGCAGCGGCGGTCGACTCGAGATGGCAGACATTCTGGCGGCGGCGCTGGGCCTTAAAGCTGGCGACCCGCCGACCGCGATAGACGTGGCAGCACCCGCGAACGGGACCGAGGTGAAAGTGCCTGCGGACTCCGTCGCGGCGTACCTGTCTCTGAAGGCTTCGGCCGTTGGCGGCGATCCTGCGCCTGTGCGATATGGTGTAGATGGGGCCTTCACGGCGGCCAACACCTGGGAAGGCGATGTGTATTCGCCCGCCGACGCTACGGTGGGTCCGGACTACGCCTCCTACGTTGACTTGGCCCCGTTGCTAACCGGCACCCCGAGCGCGCTCGGAACTACACACTGGCTGTACGCGTTCGCGAACGCCAGCGTAGCGACGAAGCTTGCCGCGGCCCAGGTCACCTATTCGGTTGCTTCCCTTTCGGGCCCCGGCGATCTGAACGAAGTCATGTTCTCCATCGTCGAGACCGACCC
>JAACEL010000472.1 GCA_011682535.1 Nitrospiraceae bacterium
TGCGTGCCCCGGAACTGGCCGCCGCCGAGCGGCTCCTGTTTGTGAAGCGCCGCCCGTTCGAGCCTTCCCATAACTACAGCGTCATCCTCGATGCGCGATTCCGGCCGGGGGGCAGTGTGTGCCGCCTCGACATCCCGCGGATCGACGGACGCCTGGCGCCGGAACAGGCCGTGGCGACATCGCTGTTCGAATCCGGGGATGGCATCGCGCGAACCCCTGCCGCCGACTACGGCCTCAGCACGATTTACTTCGCGTATCGTCCCTTGGAAGAGGGCTACTACCACATCATGGCGATGGATCCCGACGGCGGCAACCTGCGCCAGCTCACCGACGGGCCATTCCACGACTATTGGCCGTGTCCGTTGCCCGATGGCGATCTGGCCGTCATCAGCACACGGTGCCGCCAGCGATTCCTGTGCTGGCGTCCGCAGGCGTTCGTGTTGTTCCGGATGAACGCCGACGGCGGCGACTTCCGGCCGCTTTCCTACGCGAACCTGAGCGAATGGGCGCCCTCGGTGATGAACGATGGCCGGATCGTCTGGACCCGTTCCGAGTACCAGGACAAAGGCGCCGATTTCGGCCACACCCTGTGGGCCATCCGGCCGGACGGCACCAAGCCCGAACTGGTGTTCGGCAACACCATCATCCAGCCCAACGGCTATGCCAACGGACGCGAAGTGCCCGGCACCAAGGAGTTCTCCTGCACGCTCATCTCCCACTTCGGCGATCTCAACGGCCCAATCGCGTTGGTGGACACGGATCGGGGGCGTTTCAACAAAGAGGCCATCACGAGCCTGACGCCGGAGGTGCCGTGGCCGGGCATGTGGCCGATCGAAGAGTGCTTCCGCGATCCGGTCCCCTTGGCGCGCGATTACTTCCTCTGTTCGCACGCGCCCCAGCGGCGTTTCCACCTGTTCGTGATCGACCGCTTCGGCAACCGCGAACTGCTCTACGCGGACCCGGCGATCTCGAGCATGTGTCCCACGCCGTTCCGGCGTCAAGAGCCGCCGCCTGTGCTCGCGGCGAACGTGGATCTGACGAAGGACACCGGCGAGTTCATGTTAGAGGATGTGTACGCCGGCATCTCGCCGCCCGTCGAGCGCGGCACGGTCAAGTATCTGCGTGTAGTCGAGGAAGTGCGGGCCAACCTGGATCAAATGCCTGACGGCACTTATCGAGACGACCATCCCGCATTCCAGGACTGGTACGCCTCCCCCGTACACAAAGTGAGCGGACCGTACGGGTGGACCACCTACGTCGCCAAGGCCCCACGCGGCCTAGTGCCCGTCGAGGAGGATGGCTCGGCGCATTTCACCGCTCCGGCAGGCAAGGTGCTCTACTTCCAGGTGCTCGACAAGGATCTCAACGAACTCCAGCGCATGCGCAGCGTCGTCCAGCTTCAGCCGGGCGAGAAGCGCAGTTGCATCGGGTGCCATGAGAGCCGCCAGAGCGCCCCGGTCAACAGGGGGAGTCCAATGGCCCAGGAGCCCGTCACCCCTCAGGTGGCCGATTGGGGTGGCAAACCGCTGTTCTACGAACGCGTCGTGCAACCGGTGTTCGACAAGAACTGCACGCAGTGCCACGATGCCGGCCACAAGATGGGCATCGACCTGCGCGGCGACCTCGACGCGGAGAAGGTCCCGGCGTCGTACCGCACCCTCGTCGAGAAAGGCTTGGTCCATTACGCCGACATGGGCTACAACTCGGGCGGATGTGAGAAACTGCCGCCGCTGTCCCTGGGCACCGTCAAGAGCAAGCTGTGGGACGTGCTCAACGCCGGGCATCACGACGTCAAGCTCACCCGCGACGAGATGCGCCGGATCAAGACCTGGATCGACCTCAACTGCCCCTTGTGGGGCGACTACATCAACCGCAACGACCGCCCCGGGCCCCGCATGGTGGTGACTGCGAGGAACCGGTAGGCGGCAACGGGTGAGTGTTCGGCGAGTGGCGCGCGCCGCTTACGGCAACCCGGTTGCTTGGAACAAATCGCTTAGCCCGCATCGCTCACCAAACGGTCGGCGACGCCACGTCCTGTGGGCGTGGTTAGGCCGTTTCGGCGATTTCTCCACGTCACCGTTTTCCTTTTTCCTTCACAATTTGGTCCAGGTCTATGTCCGGCTACTTAGACCGCATCGTCGCCGCGTTCGCCGGTGCGGACACGTACGGCATCGTCAACCGAGGAAACGTAGATCTTGCCGTCATCGGGCAAGCCCGTGTGTGCCTTTTCCCGGATTGTCTCGACAATCTCTTCGGTCTGTGCGGTCGCGCACACGATCTCCATACGAACTGATTTCGGAAATCCGTGGAAGGGCGTCCGATCGGCGTGCTTCAAGTGGTCGCGAGAGCCACTGCCGATGCCCTGTACCTCCGAGATACTTGCGCCGGGAAAGCCCTCAATGTCATGCAGCGCAAAGACGACATCGTCCAACATGTTGGGTTTGATGAATGCAATGATGCGCTTCATATCTCTACTTCCTCCTATTAGGCTATGCCTGTTTCCGTTGCATGCGTTCTTCTATCCATATGTATACCACGGGGATAACGAACAGGGTCAACAACGTGGATGTCATCAATCCGAACACAACCACGATGGCCAGTGGACGTTGTACGTCTGCACCGATACCTCGCGCCAAGAGCAATGGCAGAAGTCCGAGTACCGTCGTGAGCGCGGTCATAAGCACGGGCCGCAGCCGCAGCTCCGCACCCTCCGTCACGGCCTCTGCCGGCGATTTTCCCCGTGCGCGTAGATCGTTGAAGTACGTCACCAGCACCATGCCGTTCTGTACGGCGATTCCGAAGAGGGCGATGAAACCCACGGATGCCGGCACGGACAGGTACTCGCCGGTGATCAGTAGGCCTACAATACCTCCAATTAGCGCCAACGGCACGTTGATGATAATGATCAACGCATGCCGCACGAGTCCGAAGGACATCCACAACATGACAAGCACCGAGCAAATGACGGTCGGCACGATAATGGACAAGCGCTTCATGGCGCGCTGCTGGTTCTCGAACTGACCGCCGTACTCAATGGTGTAACCGGGCGGTAGTGTCACCCGCTCAGTGATGCGCTGTTGGATGTCCGCAACCACACCGCCCAGATCCCGTCCCCGGACGTTGCCCTGCACGATCCAGCGGCGCTGGTTCTTTTCCCGATTGATCTGAATCGGTCCTATGACCTGCTGCACCTTTGCGATCTGGGACAACGGAATCACGGATCCGCTGTCAGTGGGCACCAGGAGATTCCGTATGGCTTCGGGGTCGGAGCGATAAGGCTCTTGAAACCGTATGTGGATACCGAATCGCCGCGTGTTCAGGTAGATGTTGTCGATCACTTCACCTCCCACGGCGAGTTCGACCATCTCCATAATCTCGCTGACGGTCACCCCGTAGCGGGCGCAGGCTTCTCGGTCGGCCACAATCTGGACCTGCGGCTGCCCGAAACTTTGCTCGGTAGAGAGGTCGACCAGTCCCGGGATATCGTCGATCGCGCCGCGGATCTCCTCCGCTTTTGTGCGAAGCACGTTGAGATCCTCGCCGTAGATCTTGATGGCGAGTTGGGCCTTGATGCCGGACAGCAGCTCGTCGAACGCGTTCTGGATCGGTTGTGTGAAGTTGAGTTGCACGCCGGGGAAGGGCTTGAGTTTCGCACTGATGGCTTCAATCAACTCGTCCTTGTTCCTGAATTCTTTCCAGTCCGCGAAGGGCGTCAGTTCGATGTGAATTTCCGCGTAGTTGACGGGATGGGGATGGCTGCCGGCCTCGGGCCGGCCGATCCGGGAGATGGTTTCATCTACGGGGCCGAACTGCGCGATCTCGCGTTCCATCGCCATCACCAGTTCCGTGCCCGTCTCGAGGGAGATGGAGGGCGCCATCGTTACGCCGATCAGTATGGACCCTTCCTCAAGCGTGGGGATG
>JAACEL010000473.1 GCA_011682535.1 Nitrospiraceae bacterium
GACTTTTTTCTTGCATATATGTAGATGACGTGCTAGTATCTCAATCGACATGTTGCGTCATAGAAAAAACGAGCACAATATCTTGTGGTTTCGCCAAGGCGGGCGCGGGGAGCGTTGCGCTTTGGCGTGGAACTTGCTTTTTACGAGTACCTTGGGGCGTTACAGGAGCCTGCTACTGAACAAGCAGTAAGGAGCGGCTATGAAGACACGCGGAATCCTGGTGTCATTTCCGGGGCATCCTTTCACCCTGGAGGCACTGCTGCCCAATCGGCGGCTGGCCTCCCTGGCTGGAGCGCTTCGGGCGGCCGGGCATCTGGCGGAGGTTCGGGACTATGGCACGGTGAGCACACTGTCGCGCCTGTTCCCGAGACGACTCCGTGTGGCCACGTCACTGTTGGCCGACGGTCTGCTCTCGGAAAGCGCCGCCGGTTCGCTGTCGATGTTGACCGCGCTGTGGCGTCTGCGCGGCATGAACAATGGTTTCCAGGCCCAGCGCGACACCGTTTGCGCCGAGGCCGCGGCCGAGATTGCCAGTCTCAAAGGCGTGGACTTCGTGGCTTTTTCCATCGAGCGGGCGGAAGACGTACACGGCGCGCACCGCATCGCCACCGCCCTGCGCACGCGGTCGCCCTACCTGCGTTGCATCGCCATGGGCCCCTTTGTCGAGTGCTACGGCCCCGAATTGGCTCGGGTTACCAATGCGTTCGACTGCTTTTGCGTGTCCGCGCCCGAACGCACCGTGCCCCAGTGGGCCGAGTGGCTCGATCGTTCCGAGAAATGGACTAGTCTGTCCAATCTCGTTATTGCCGGCCATGGGCAGGTTATCGAGACCCCGCGCGAACCCGGAGTCGATCTCGACGACGCTCCATATCCCGACTACGCATCAGACGCTTACACCACCCTGGGGGCTGGCGAGAAATTCCACCTGTTCTCCATCGAGGTCGGCCGCGGTTGCCTCGATCACTGTCGCGCTTGCCCCGAGTCCTCACCCAACGAGGACTTGATTCAGCAACGTTCCGCGCAGTCCGTGTGCGATGAGATCGGGCGAACCGTCAAGATGCTCGACTCCCATGCCTTCCGGTTTGACGGACCGCCCCCGCCCGGCAACGGCATGGCCATCGCCTGCGAGATTCTCCGGCGCGGGTTCACCGTGGCCTACGCGCAGGACGCCGCCATCAACGACGCCGACCCGCAGCACTTCGCCGCCTTGCGCGCGGCCGGCAACCACATCCTCTCGTTCCGGCTCGACACCGGCAGCCAATGGATGCTGGACGACTACTACCGGCGCGGGTTCGGCGTCACCGAGGCCGAAGGCGTGCTGCGGTCCAGCAAATTTGCCGGGATCTTCACCGTGGCCCGCTTCATCTACCCCGCGCCCCCCGACGACTACCACACCCAAGCTGAGACCCTGCGTTTCATATCGCGAAGCGAACCCGATGTGGCTCTAGTCGATCTGCCCGAGGTCATCCCCGGCTCAGACTGGTACCGCTTGGCCCCGCAGTTCGGCTTCTCGCTCGACACCAAGCGCTACGTGCGGCGTGCCCTCAGCGGTGGTTCGCGTGGTCCCTTGCCCCTGCGCCAATGGCGTGCCTTCCGCGGGCGATGGGGATCCCGGTCGCTCTCGAGGGCCGTGCGCGATCACGAAGCCCTTATCAGCGAGGTCGAAGAACTCGGCATTCCCACCGCCGTGTCCCCCGAAACCGCCCTCGTCGCCCGGGTGTCCGGTCACGAAGGACGAGAACAAGAATTCAGCGAGTCGTTGCGCCGCCAGTTCTTCACCGGAGACGTCGACGCGCTCCGGGCGTGTGCGATTCGCTTCAACGAAAACGCCGCCACGCTGGGCGAAGACAGGCTCTTGAGGGTCTCCGCACCCATGCTTGCGGCCGTGGGGAATTAGGCATGCATACTCCGGTGCTGATTACGGGTTTAGGTGTTCTTGCACCCACCGGGATCGGGAGAAAAAACTTCTGGGAGGCCCTGAAGAAGGGCGTCTCGGGCATTCGGCCCGTCGATCGGTTCGACGCATCCGAGTTTCCTTGTCAGATCGCCGGGCAATTGTGGGACTTCAACCCCGAAGACTTCATGAAACGCACCATCGTGCGCAACTGGAACCGCCACGTTCATCAAGCCATCGCCTGCACAAAGCTGGCCGTGGCCGATAGTGAACTCGACGCCGCCGACTATGACAGCGAGCGCGTCGCCGTGTGTATCGGAACCAGTATCGGCAGCCCCAACGAAGGCTACTGCGAACAAATGAAGGCCTACGAGGCCCGCGGCTACCGCAAGGTCAGTCGCTATGCCAGCTCAGCCTTCGCCGGACACTCCGCCGCCGTACACGTCACCATCGACCTGGGGTTCCGAGGTCCCGCCCTCACGATCGCCAGCGGGTGCACCACCGGCCTCGACACGATCGCTTGGGGCATGCAGCAGATTCGCGATAACCGCGCCGACGCCGCCATCGTCGGTGCCACCGAGTCGCCGCTGTTTCCCATGTCGTTCGCATCCGCCTGTTCCATCGGAATCCTCTCCAAGCGTAACGACGAGCCCGAGAAGGCCATGCGCCCCTTCGATCGCCACCGCGACGGCATCGTGCTTAGCGAAGGCGCCGTTGCCCTCGTGCTCGAGCGTGCCGACCACGCCGCCGCACGTGGGGCGCGCGCCATGGCCGAAGTCACCGGTAACGGCTCCGCGTCCGACGGTACCAGCGCCCTCATGCTCGACCCCGAAGGCAAGGCCCTGTCCCGCGCCGTCGAGGCCGCCTTGCAGGAAGCAGGCGCCCGGCCCGGCGATATCGACCATATCCTGAGCCATGGCGTTTCCCTGGAAATGTACGACCGCTGCGAGACCAGCGCCTACAAACGCACCTTCGGCGACGGCGCCTATCGCGTGCCCATATCGGCCACCAAGTCGATGACCGGACAGGCCTACGCCGCCGGCGGTCTCATGGGGGTCGGCGCCGCGCTTCTCGCCATTGAGGAGGGCGTCGTGGCGCCCACGATCAACCTCGACGCCCCCGACCCCGAATGCGACCTGGACTTCGTGCCCAATCGGGCTCGAATGAACGACATCAACACGGCGCTCGTATCCGCGATAAGTTTCGGAGGAACCTACACCGCGACGGTGTTGCAGCGGGCAAGCTGACGTACGTAAAGTGGCAATGACAGCATGAATCTCATGAGAGAAAACACGCTACTGCTGGTCTCGGCGTTCTCGGCCCTCGTCCTGGCGGGCGTGGTCATCCACCGGAACCACTGGAAACGAACGCACCGCCTGTTCGCTGTCCTGTCCACCGAGCTGTTTTTATGGGCGCTTGGTGTGCTGCTCATCATCAACAGCGGCAATGAAGACCAAGCCGCCTTTTGGCTCAAGGCCACCTTCGTCGTCGCCAGTTTCATCCCCGCAAGCGTGTACCACTTCTCCGTGTGCTTTCCCCATCAGCGCTACGAAGGGTCGCTGCTCGTACTGGGGATCCTCTACCTCGGCGCCGTTGTCCAGACCGTTGGCACCTTCACCCCTTGGTACGTCGAAGGCATCGTGATCCAGCCCGGCGTGCCCCCCGCGGTCCACTACGGTCCCGTGTTCTACGCCTATTCCGGATGGATTCTGCTCTCGATGGGGTTCTCTTGCACTAACCTGGCGCTGAAATTGCGGCACGCCACCGGCGTAGAGCGCCGCCAGGTCCAGCACGTCTTGGCGGGCCTCGGACTGACCATGGCGTTCGGCATCGCGACCAACGTCCTGGCCCCCGCCATGCAGGTCACCTCCCTCGAGGTATACGGCCCCATATTCAGCCTCCTGCTGATTGCCATGGTGGCCTACTCGATGATCCGCTATCACCTCATGGACATCTGGGTGCTCGTATCCCGCACGACCATCTACGCCATCGTCACCCTGTTCGTGATCGCCACTTTCCTCGGC
>JAACEL010000111.1 GCA_011682535.1 Nitrospiraceae bacterium
TCTGGAAAGCGAGCAAACAGGCCCATGGCCTATCCGAAACGTTGGTCTTTTCCGATGATCGGTCCGAGACTCAGTTTGTTTAGGACAGCAGTGAGCGTTTAAGTAATTTTGTAGCCGCGCGCGCCGGGCAAAAAGAAGGCGCCACAACAACCGTCATGGCGCACTCCATGGAGGTAAAGACCCCTGGGATTAGACACCGCATTCAACGTGCTGGGATTGGGCACGACGGTGTCTTCCTTTGCTGGAGTCGAGTACGTTAGGTATATCGGCAGATGGCCGCCGACACTTGAGCGAACCGTGAAAGAAAGAGGGTTCCTCATGAGAATCTGTGCACGGAAACGGTGGAGTTATTCTTGCGCGAGCCCTTATCGTTTCCTTTTCGCAACGGCGTGCTGCGGACTGAGCACCGGCAAGCGCTGAAAGCGCGATGCTAATCCAGCCTGGGGTGTAGCGTCTTTCCGACTACGCAGTAGCCGGAAAGAGAGCGTAACCCCAGGTTCTGAGTGTCCTTGTCTGAAAGCGCTGAAAGTGCGTTCCAGAAAGCACGGCCTGACGCTGGAACGCACTTTTCCCGCACAGATCCCGGCGAGCGGAACTACCGCACCGGGCTCCTGCCTCGGGTTACGACGTTCTCAGTCGCTTGTGAGGATAAGGATGTATGATTCGTGGCTGTGGCAACCATTCGTTGTGCGAGCGGCCCGCTTGGCGCGCGTCTTCTTGGCCATGGTTTGGCGCAGAACGCAGAATTTCCCGTGGCGCGTTTTACCGCAGATGTGGGTAAACCCAAGAAAGCTAAAGGTCTCGGGTTTGCCGCCTCCGTGGCCTCGTCGGTTGGTGTTCGCGCCTTTCATCGGTACTATGGGTTTGTCAGACTTCCCACTGTCATTCATCATGGTTGTACTTTCCTTTTGACCACGCGGAGCCTGTACACATCTTTGCGATAACGATGCGCCCAGTATTGCCTTCCGACCTTACCCAAGGCGTCGGCACTCCGAACAATGCGCTTTCGCGGCTCAATGGGCGAAGCGCGGCTTCGCCTATGCTGTTGCCATGCAACAGCCACCCAGCCCATACCTGCCCCTGTCAACGCTTGCCACAACCCTTTGGGGGAAACAGCCATGACTCGGGGGCCAGCGTGGTTCGCTACTCCTTCACTGCAAGAGACTTTCACTCTCTGCTTCTTGCCGACTTTGACCGGCGCTTCGGGCAATCGCACTAAGGCCGCCGGATACCGATTGGCGGCCTGAAGGGCCAATCTATATCAGCCCGGGCGTTGCCCTGGGCTGATATAGATCGCGCTTTCAGCGCTGAAAAGTCATTTTCGTTTTAGTGCGATTGCCCTGCCTCTAAACCGTCAGGCGTGGGGGTGGGCGTCGTGATAGACCTGCTTGAGGCGGTCGATGCTGACGTGGGTGTAAATCTGCGTGCTGGAAAGACTCTCGTGGCCAAGGAGTTCCTGTACGACGCGTAAGTCCGCGCCACCATTGAGCATATGGGTGGCGAACGTGTGGCGCAGGGTGTGGGGGGAGACTTCCCGGCGCCCGGGGAGCGCCTGGCGTGCGTGCTTCTCGATGACCCGCTGGATGCTGCGTGTGGTAAGCGGGCCACCGCGGAAGTTGACGAACAGCAGGTCGTGGTCCTTCTTGAGCAATGAGGCCCGGATGGGCAGGTAGGCGTCGATGGCGGCGATGGCGTAGGTTCCCAGTTGGGCGATGCGTTCCTTTCGGCGCTTACCCAAGACCACCATCGCGCCTGCCGCCAGGTCGACATCCCCCAGGCGCAGTCCGGCCAATTCCGCGGCGCGGATGCCGCCCGAGTAGAGCGTTTCGAGGATGGCGCGGTCGCGAATGCCGAGGGGTTCCGATACGTCGGGCGTTTCAATGAGGGCGGTAACCTCGGGGATGCTGAGCACGTCGGGCAGCTTGCGGGGAAGCCGGGGCGACTTGACCGTCTGGGCGACCGTATCGTCGAGTTCGCCCAAACGCGCATAGAACTTGAACGCGGCGCGGATGGCGGCCAGCTTGCGCGCCGACGTGCGTGCAGAGCCGCCGGTGGTCTGGACGTGGGCGAGAAAGCCGCGGACATGGTGGCGGTTGGTTTTTCGAAGCGTCTCGAGCGACGCTTCTCCCGGCGCTTCGTCCGTGTCCGTACCCGCTGAGCGTGGGCCGCTACGGATGAAATCGCAGAACTGGTCGAGGTCGCTCAGATACGCGCGCACGGTATGGGCGGAGAATCCCCGCTCCACCTCGAGATAGTCGACGAAACGCTGCATGTCGGGCGCGGGCATGGGCTACCTCGCGCGCGAAGCGCCCCGGCGCGGCTACTTCGCGCTCTCCGTTTCCTCCGGAAGCGGTTCCTCGTAGTCGCACGCGGGCACGGGACACCGGCGCGTGCGGGGCTTGTTGCGTTCCTTGCCCACCGAGGTCCACGGATTGCCGCACTTGGGACAAGCCGTTGCTTTGTCGAGCTTGCCGAACACGGTGAACTCGCACTCAGGATACTTGTCACAGCCCACGAACCGGCGCCGGCCGGCGAGTTTCATGACCAGGTTGCCTTCGCATCCGGGGCGCACGCACTTCAGGCCCAGTTCCATCGGTTTGGTGAACTTGCATTTGGGGTACTTCTCGCAGCCGTAGAACTCGTCGCCTGACCGGCTCTGGCGAATCAGCAGCATGCCGCCGCACTTGGGGCACTTCTGGTCGGTTTTCTTCGGGGGCGCCTTGGGCTTACGTTCGACCTTGTTACCGTCGTCGTCGACGTTGAAGGTGTTCTTGCACTTCGGATAGGTGGAGCATGCCATGAACTTGCCAAATCGCCCGGCGCGAATCACCATGGCGGCGCCGCACTTGTCGCACACTTCGTTGGTTTCTTCGACTTGGGCGCGTTGGCCGAGGCGGCGGGTGGTCTTGCACTCGGGGTAGTCGTGACAGGCGATAAACAGGCCGAACCGTCCCTCGCGCACCTCCATCGGACCGCCACAGGCCGGGCACGACGCGTCGCCGTCCAGCGCTTCTTCGACGATACGCTTCTGCGCGGCTTCAAGGTCCTTGGCGAACTCCGTGTAGAACGCGGCGAGCAATTCGTGCCACTCGCGCGTGCCCTCCTCGACATGGTCGAGGTCTTCCTCAAGCCGGGCCGTGAACTTAATGTCGAGGATGTCGGGGAAGTTCTTCACCAACAGCGTGTTGACGTCTTCACCGAGCTGGGTGGGCTTGAGCCGGTTGCGTTCACGCTCGACGTAACCGCGATCGAGGATGACGTTGATGGTCGGCGCATACGTGCTGGGCCGCCCGATACCGTTCTCTTCGAGCGCACGGATCAGCGACGCCTCGGTGTAGCGCGGCGGCGGCTTGGTGAAGTGTTGCTCCGGTGTCAGTTTCTCCAGGCCGAGTCCATCGCCTCCATTCAGATCGGGCAACGGCTGCTTGCCGGGGGCGGTAGCCTTCGCCTCAGGGAGATTCTTGCCGTTGCCGTTCTTGGCGTTGTTTTCCTTGCTTTCCTCGTAGAGTTTGGTAAACCCGGGGAACTTCATCACGGAACCCGTCGCGCGGAACCCATATTCGTTCGCCACGACGTCGACCGTCATCTGATCGAGGATCGCCGGGGCCATCTGGCTGGCCACGGAGCGTTTCCAGATCAGGTCGTAGAGCTTGTATTGCTCGTCGGTGAGGAACGCGCGAATCGACTCGGGCGTGCGCGAGGCGAGCGTGGGCCGGATGGCCTCGTGCGCGTCCTGCGCCCCCTTGCGTCCGACGTAGGTGTTGGGGCGTTCGGGCAGCATGGCGGGTTCGAAATTTTTGCCGATGAATCCACGGACCTCGTCGATCGCCTCCTGATCGATGCGGGTCGAGTCGGTACGCATGTAGGTAATGACACCCGTGGTGCCCTCGGCGCCCAGTGCGATGCCTTCATACAGGCCTTGGGCGATGCGCATGGTACGGCGCGGGTTCATGTTGAGCCGGCGCGAGGCCTCTTGCTGAAGGCTACTGGTGATGAATGGGGCGGACGGTTTGCGCCGCACTTCGCGCCGCTCGGTCTTGTCGACGACATACTCCGCGCCCTCGAGACCTTGCAGGATCTGCTGCATCTCGGTTTCGTTGCCCACTTCGGCCTTCTCGCCGCGGATCCGGTTGAGGCGGGCGACGAATTCCTCCGACTTCTCCGTCTTCAACAGCGCGTCGAGCGTCCAGTACTCGACCGGTTCGAATGCGCGAATCTCGGCTTCCCGGTCGCACACCATGCGCCCGGCGACCGATTGAACGCGCCCGGCGCTGAGGCCTTTACGGATGCCGAACTGCAACAAAGGACTGATCTTATAGCCGACGAGACGGTCGAGAATACGGCGCGCCTGCTGGGCATTGACGAGGTTCTCGTCGATGGGCCGCGGCTGGCTGGCGGCTTCGCGCACGTTGCGCTTGGTGATGGCGTTGAAGACGATGCGCTCGATGGGCTTCTTCGTGGATTTCAGTAGTTCGGCGATGTGCCAGCCGATGGCCTCACCCTCGCGGTCGGGGTCAGAGGCCAGCAGAATTCGGTCGACTTTGGCGGCGGCGTCCTTGATGGCCTTCATCGGTTTGGAAGCGTCGCGCAACCGCACGTATTTCGGCACGAAGCCGTTCTCGATGTCTACGCCGAGGTCGCTTTTCGGCAAGTCACGCACGTGTCCATTGCTGGCTTTGACGATGTAGTTGGATCCGAGCATGCGGTTAATCGTTTTCGCCTTGGCTGGCGATTCGACGATCACGAGGTTCTTGGCCATTCGGTCAGGCTCCTATACATAGAACGACGCCGCACCCCATGGCGAGGCCGGCGTCCAGGTTCTTTTGGGTGAGCGGCTAGTGCAGCGTATCCCCTTTGCCCTCAAAGACATTGAAAAAGGCCTGCTGGAAGGCCACGTCGCGGTTTCCGCACACCATCCAGGTCAGCAGATAGTCGAGTTCCGCCAGGCCCACCACCCCGTCATACTGGTTCAGGTAGTCCAGGAGCGACTCGCGCTCGTACGTGTCCAGCAACCCATGCAATTCCAGGCGTACCAAGGCACGGCGCGCCTCCGGACTCAGCTTGTATTCCTCGTAGAGCGACAGCGTGCGAACGGACACGGGGCCGCGATCGACCGCGTTGTCCGATTCGGCCAACCGGGGCCCGACCAGCTTTATCGCGGCATCGATCTCGCGCTTGTTGTAGCCCTGCCGGGCCAACCACGAGCGCATACCATGCTCAGTAGGACGCGCATCGGGACGTTCCTGAATCCGCTGCATAATCACGTCTACCAACTCGATCAAGGTGTGTTTCATCCACTGCTCCCGGCGTCGACAACGACAACGAGTTATTGGGGCGGCCATGCCTCGCCCCGAGCGCATATTGTAGATTGCCCCACACCTCCTGTCAACTTGATGCAGAATTCCCCGAACGCCGGGTAGCGTATTGTGGCGCGCCCGAAGAGCTTGGTTACGCGCGAAATACGCTCAGCCACGCCATCACCAGGTGGGTGAAAACCACTCTCGAGTTGCCAGCGAGGCCGAGCTTGCTCCGCGCGCCACGGCGAAGTTATCTAGCGATTTGGGAGAATTCAGCGTCCCAGAGACTCCATCTCATCCCCCGCATCGCCCGCCGTCAAGCTTGAAATACGTAGCGCCGCAGCGCTAGTGTCGCGTGCGTAGGGGCGCCTTGAGCGGAAGCGGTTTCCAGGGCGAGGGGCGTGCATTTACGGATACGGGAGGGAACCGATGCGTATCGGCATGTACAGCGTTACCTATCGCGGTGTGTGGTACGAAGGTGAAGCCATCGACGTGTTCAGTCTGCTGCGACTGGCCAAGGAACAGGGTTGGGAAGGTGTCGAACTGGATACCGAACGTCCCCATGCAGCCCCGATGGACCTGTCGTCAGACGACCGCAAGCGGCTTCGCGACCTCTCGGCAGAATTGGAGATGCCGATCTGTGCCGTCTCGCCCAATTGCGACCTGTCGAGTCCCGTGCCCTCGCATCGTGACGCCATGATCTGCTACGTCCGGGAATGCATCAAGCTGGCGCACGACCTCGGGTCGCCCATCTGTAAGATCTTCGCCGCCTGGCGCGGGATCACCCTCCATGACGGAATCGCCACGTACGACGAAACGTACGGATACAACCAGTTCGGATTCTGGAAGGGAGACCGCTGGGGGTTCGTTGTCGAGGGCGTGCGTGAACTTGCCAAGCTCGCCGAGGACTTCGGGATCGTCCTGGCGATGCAGAATCACGGACCCGACGTCATCACCACCTACGAAGAAGTGCTACGGATGATTGATGAAGTCGGTTCGCCGGCATTCAAAGGCAGCATGGACATCAACATCGAACCGGATCCTGTGAGCGAAAGCGCGGAACACGCCCGGGAAATGGCGAGAGCGTGCGGCGATCTTCAAGTGCACGCGCACTGCAACGGCGAGTTCGCAAGAGGAGAAGACGGAAGCGTCCAACTCGTCGCATCCGGCTACTTCGACGACCGGTTCTGGGAACGCAGAGTCGCGTATCCCGAATACGTGGATGCCTTGGTGAAGTCGGGCTACGACGGATACTTCAACTGGGAGTTCTGTCACCCTGCCATGAAGGACGGCCAGTTTGCCGGCATCGACTACGTTCACGATCAGACGCAGATGGCGCTGGAATATCTCCAACGGCTCCGCGCCGAAGCCCAAGCCCCGTGAAGAAATCGCTCGAAACGGCCTAACCGCGCCCATAGGACGTGGCATCGCCGACCGTCGATCATGGGCGAGATGCCCGACGTATCAGGACGTAGCCTCGACAATGTCGTGGGCCTTCTGGCGGATGGCGGTTAGGCCCTCGACTTTGGGTTCGAGGCGGGCGATGACGGCGGCTTGCTCTCCCCGGACGGCTTCTTCTTCGTCCGTGATCGCGGTCATTTCGTCGTTGAGATCGGCAACGTTCTGCTCGAAGGCGGCCTCCACATACTCGCGGAACTGGGTCCGGCGGGTTTCGAGGGCGTCGGCGAGTTGGGTCTTGACGGCGGCGACGGTTTTGGCGCCCGATACACCGCGCAGGAGGATGGCGCGGGCCTTACGCGCGACGAGGTTGTCGAGCTTGCGCCGTAGGGCCTTCTTCGCCGTGGCGGCGCGGATGCAAACGCCGATGATGGTGGCCAGAATCGCGCCGCCCGCCATGCAGAGGCCCATCCCCGCGCCCTGTTGCCCGGCGATGTCGATCTGGGTCCAGCGGGCGACGGCATCGGCGATGGCCGTGTCGACGGGCAGGTGGGCCCATTGGGTGAGGCCATACCACGTAGCGCCGCCGATGGCGGACCCCCAAGTCGCGCCGATGCCGGCGAAGGCGAAGTAGGAGCCGGCGAGTCCCGCGCGTACCACGCCGATGGCGGCGCGGGTGGACTCGATGGGGCCCGCCGGGCGCGTGTCGACGGCGCCGGCCACGTGGCCCATGGTGGCCACGGCGTCCGATTCGACTTCGCCGACGTGGCTGTTGATTGTGGCATGGAGGCGGCGCACGTAGGCGTCGATGGTGTTCTCCAGTTCGGTGGTCAGCGTGTCGTACGCGCTCTTCTTGGCTTTGCGGAAGTTCTCGGCGTTGTCCATCCAATCCCGCAGGGGTTTGAGGACTTCCTCTTCGATGACGTCGTTGGCGAGCTGGGCGTCCACAAAGGCTTGGTAGCCGGGGACTTCGCTTCCTGCCTCTCCTTCCGTAGCCGCGGTGTACCGCTCACCGACCTGCTCCGCCTTGCTCTTGTTCTGGTCCAGTTCGCGCGCGACCCGCTGGCGTTCGCGTTTGAGTTCGGCCAAACGGGGATGGTCGCGGGCCATCTCGAGTTTGATCTCCATCGGGCGGGCGTAGGCCCAGGCGCGGTCGCCGATGAACCGGCATACCGATTCGACGATGGCGCCTTCGCGATTCTCGCGATAGAGGTAGTCGAGCAGGCGGTCTTTGAGCGCGGTGAGGTTGCTTTGTTCGAGCAGGTGGTCGGCGAATCCCTGTTCCGGGTTCTCGCTCTTGAGCAGATCGCGCTGGACACCGAATGGGATCTTGATCTTGTTGTTCGCGTCGAGGTCGTCGAGGGCAATGGCGCCCTGCCCGAGCTGCGCGGCGATGAGGGCGTAGAGGCTGGAGACGAAGAACAGCTCCGGTTCGTCGACGATGCCGCTGAGACTGCGCAGGAGGTCCTTGGCGGGGCCGCGGCGTCCGGTGAGGTCGATTTCCTCGGGATTGAGTTGGTCGCTCTTGTTGATGACGAAGAACACCTTGCGGTTGCGGGCCTTCACCACGCCCTCGACGAAGTCGCGGCTCTGCTGGTTCCCGGCGCTCTGGCTGTCGATGAGGTAGACTACAAGGTGTGAGTTGGGGATGACGCTCTGAGCGATCTTATCGCCGGTCTCCGAGATGCTGTGGACGCCGGGCGTGTCGACGAAGGCGATGTCGTCTTCGAGCAGGTCCGTGGGAACCTGCAGCAGGATCTCGTCCAGTTTCCCGCGCAGGGACTTGAGTTGGGGGAAGTCCTCGTCGGCGTTCATGGTGACGAGGGCCTGGAGGCTCTTGAGCACGTCGCGTGGTGCGCTGTTGGGGTAGGCCATCATGACCTCGCCACGGTCTTCGCCGGGCCAGATGTTGGCGGTGACGCCGCAGGTGTCGATGAGGCGGGTGAGGGCTTCGACCTCGGCGTCGGAGACGTCCTCGGTGAGACGCAAGACGATCTTGGTTTCGTCGGCTTTGACGACATGGGTGATGCGGGTGGTGCATTCTTCGAGCACGGTAGGGAGATAGGCGTCGCCGAGAAAAGCGTTGATGAGGGCCGACTTACCGACGTTGAAAGCGCCGAGAAACACCACCCGGTACTTGCCTTCCTCGAGTTCGGTGCGCTTGTCTTCGAGGACGGGCAATTCTTCGCCCGCGTCGCCTTCGAAATCGGCGTTGTCCAGGAATGCCTGAAGATCATCCAGTGCGCGAAACGCCCAAGCCCTGTTTTCCGCATGTATCTCGACGTTCATGTGCATCGCTCCAATTGTTATCCACTCCCGGCGGCTACCGGGAGTGGCCCACTGGCGCCAGTCGCCGGGCCTTGGTCAATTATGTCTCGTGCTGCGTCCAAACAGCAACTCGCGCGAAGCGCTCCCCGCTTTTCTTTGCTTCTTTCTTTTCTTGCGAAAAGAAAGAAGAACCAAGCGTGTGTCTTCTGGCGGTTAGTGATGTTCCTTGTGGTCGGTGGTTGGTGTGTGCTGGTGGTAGTGGCCGCTTTCGTGCATGCGGTTGTGGAGGCGCCGGTGGGCGGCGGTGAGGGTCAGGCGCATGCGCTTGTAGGCGGCGGTGTCGGCGCGGGTGCCGATGGTGTCGAAGTACGCGAGGGCGCCCTCGATCTGCTCGAGTATGGTGACGGCGTCGGCGGCGGCGAGGAAAGGGGAGCCTTCAAGGGCGACCATGACGGAAGAGGAATGAGCGGTGATGATCTCGGGTTTGCCGGCGTAGTGGCCGCGGATGAGGATCGCGATCCACGCGCTCTTGTCGACGCGCACCGGCCAGTGTCCTTCATCATTCCATTTATTGAGCTTGCGGCTTTCACGGATCTCGCCGTTGACGATGAGTTCGACGCGCGACATGGGGATGGTGACACTGGCGGCCTGCCAGGTGACGTCGACCGTGCCGCCGTTGGCGTTCATCTCGATGCGCGACCCGGCGGGCTTGCCTTCGACGGCGAATTCCATGAGGGGACCGTAGGTGACGAAGGTGTGTCCGGTCCGGACGGCCGCCATCCAGGCGTCGTAGTCGAATGCCCGGTTGGGCGGAACGCAGGCGTAAGTGCGGACGGCGCCGACGGCGGTATTGGCCGACATCTTATCGGTGCCGCCGACGGCGGGCACGTGGTAGCCGCAGTTGAGGTAGCGGTACCAGTCGGAAAGGGAGTAGGGGTCGATGCCGCCGTACAGGTAGCCCCAGGCGGTCATCTCGATGGCGTCGGCTTCGCCTTCCACGATGGTGGCGGCGTGTTCGGCGCGGGGGTTCGGGAAGTGGGGGATGACGACGAGTCCGCCTTGGCGGTGGCATTGGCGCGCCCACTCGGTGAGCAGCGTGCCGACGGGGTCGCCGAGCGCGGCTTCGTCGGGGCCGCCGGTGGTCATGGGGGCGATGAGGCCGCCGCCGTAGCCGAGCAGGGAGATGTGTCCCATGACGTGTTGGCGGTTCTCGCTGCCGACGCGCACGAGCCACTCGCCGTCGCCGCCTGTTTCCTTCGAGCCGTAGGTGGTCTGGCCGTCGAAATCGCCGGCGTTGGTCATCAGTTCGCCCCACTGGCTGGCGAGCAGGTTGACCACGTTGACACCCTCGCCCGCGCCTTCGAGCCGGGCGGAGGGCGGTGAGAGGAAATGGACGTGCGTGTCCGCAGTCACCCAGCCGCGTTCGCGCCATGGCAGCACCTTCTTGACGGCGATCGTGATGGTCTTGGTGCGTTTGGACACCGTAACGGCCTTGCGGACCGGTTTGACCTCGAAACCTTTGCTGACTTCAAAGTAGACCTTACCCAACGGCAGGTCGATATGGGTTTCGCCGGAGATGTAGGTGCAGTAGTGGACGTTCTGGTTGAGGAAGTCGACGCTGTAGTCCTCGAACCAGGCGGGGTTGGGAATGCGGTGGCGGTCGAGGGGGGCGAGGTATTCGCCGGCTTCGCCGTGGACGTGCAGCTTCACCGCGACGGGCTTCTTCGAACCCGATTCCACGACCCGGATGCGCACGCGCTGTGTGGCGGGGGCGATGGGGGTGAGGGGACCGCTCTTCCTGCCTATTTTGAGCTTGGCGGCCGGGGCGGTGCGGCCGTCGGCGAAATGGAACTGGGCCTCGGGATGCGCGGCGTACTCGACCAGGACTTCACCCTTCGCCGGCTCGGGCATCTGGTTGTTGTAGCCTGCCGCCCACGCCTCGTTGGGATAGCGCCGCCGGGGTTGGGCCGAGATGACCTGGCCCATGTCGAGTTGGATCTGTTTGAGACGTCCCACCGCATCGAGGGCTGGGTCGAAGGCGGTCCCGCGGGGGAGTTTGAGCACGGCCTTGCGGCGCGTGTTCCACCGCAGCGGGTGGCCGGTTACCTCCCCGCCCGTGACGGCGAACACAAGCGTGGTCCCGGCGTGGGGCTCGAAGCGCAGGGCGGCGATGGCTTTGGCGGGATGCGGGTTCTCCCAGGCCCACAGCCAATTGGTCCAGGGAAAGGCATACGTGCCGGCGACGCGGGTTTGGGTGGTGCCCCAGGGCTGTCCGCCCGGCGTGTGTGGCTGTTCGTGATGCGGCGGGATGGGCCAGTACTTGTTGTGGGGGACGGCTTCGAAGCAGTTCTCGCCCCACCCGCGCGAGAACATGCCGATCTGGTGGCGGCGCTGGATGGGACAGCGGATCTCCGTGCCGTCGTCGTAGCAGACGATATAGTCGGCCACGTGTTCGCGAAGGCGTCCGGCGCCGCGCATGGGGGAAATCCGGCCGTGCTCGTTCCATTCGAGGGATTCGGTGTCGGTGGTATGGGCGAAGATCAGCCAACGGGTCCGGATAGCGGGCACGGCGATGGAGACGGGCCGCTTGCGCAGGAGGAGGGGCTTCTTGATCTCGAACGGCACGCCCCATCCCGTGCAGGAGCCGGTGGGGGCCTGGGGCGCGAGTTCTCTCATGAGCTTGCTGACGCGCGCCTTCTGTAGCTCGTTGAGCTTGACGTTGCCCTTGAGGGCGAGGGGCGTGAACAGCACCGAACGCGGGCCATCGTGGAAAGACGACATGGGACGTTCCTCCCTGGATCGTAGACTTGCCATTATGGGAACCCGCTGGCGCGGGTTCAAGCCGTTCCCCCGGAACGGGGGGTTGCGTGTTGTGGCGCGCCACGAGGAAGTTGGCTGGCGATTACCCTGAGATCCAAGGTGTGCCATTGTGTTGGATGGTATGGTACAATGCGGGCTGTCGTGGTTTTGGGTCTTGGGTGTTCGAGCAGCGAGGGATATGACGATGGATCGGCGTGGATTTCTGCAACTGGGTGCGAGTGCGGGTGTTTTGGCAGTGGTCGCAGATGCGAGCGCAGATGCGAGCGCGGGTGCGAGCGCGGGTGCG
>JAACEL010000474.1 GCA_011682535.1 Nitrospiraceae bacterium
TCGGGGGGTGGAATCGGCGCGCCGTACCGGGCGACGATGCGGGCGCCCGGCTTGGGCACAATGAAGCGATCCCACGACTTCAGGCGCCACGCCCTGCTCGCGGCGCAAGCCAAGGGAATTACCGGGGCCTTGGATCGCGCGGAGAGGATGGCAATACCGGGCTTAGCGACGCGCCGGGGGCCACGCGGGCCGTCAAGCGTGAAACCGACAACGGGAATGTGATCGAGCGCGGCAGTGAGGCAGCGCAGGGCCTCCCCCCCTCCCCGGGACGACGAACCACGCAGGGCGAACAGGCCGAACTGGCGGACGAGACGGGACGCAAGTTCGCCATCGAAGCTCAGGCTGGTCAGGGTGTGGATACCGCTGTCGCGATACAGGGGCACGCCCAACCCGAACGCTTCGTGCCAGGCGGCCAGGATAGCGTGCCCCCCCTCTGACGGGGCCTGGTCGAAGTAGCTGGCGTCGCGGACCTCAACGCGGCAGGTCGCGGTAAGGACCTTGAGTACCAGCCCGGCGAGCGGCGGTCCGGCCTTCAGGATGAGGCGCTGCTTGAAAGAAAAGGTGTGTGGACTGGTGTAGCGGAGTCCGGGAATCTCTTTCAACGTTGCTCCAGACTTCGCACGAGTTGCCAGACGACGCGGGTGCGGGGTGTGGGCAACGATGCGAACTGTGCCCGGCGGAGTATCTCGCCGCTGATGGCCTCGATCTCGGTCTGCCTACGGGCGCGCACGTCCTGGAGCATGGAGGAAATGTTTTCGGCGGTCTGCCGGCAGACGTCCTCGGCACGTTCCACGAGACTGAAGTCGAAGCGATAACCCTCGGTCGCAGCGACTTTGGTGGCCTCGACCACGAGGTCGCGCATGAGCTGGCGCGCTTCGCGCATCTCGACCAGTTTGCCGTTGGGCACGCCGAGCAGAGCCGTCAGCGGGTTGATGGCCGCGCTGATGATGGCCTTCTCCCAAATCTTTTGCCCGGGGGCCTCGGTGGCCACGACCTCGAACCCCGCCTTCTGGAGCACCGCCACCGCGCTCTCGACGGGACAGGAGGTCCAGGAGCCGCATGCGGTTTCCCCCGAGCCGGAGTGATGGGTGTGTCCCTCGCCGACGAGATTGGCGGCCTCGCAGGTCACCCCGGCAAGCAAGCGGGCGCTGCCGATCTGCGCACAGAGTGCGTCGACGGCGTTGAGTCCGTTCTGCAGGGCAAGCACGGGGATCTCCGCGGGAAATTGGAGGCTGTCGACGGAGTAAGACTTGGTGAGCACGATGATGAGATCGTGGTCGGCGGGCACGCGCGTGGTCACGGTGGGCTTCGCCACGAACGACCCGTCGGCCGTGTCCACCGTGATCCCCGATTCTTGGAGACGGGCCGCCCGGTCGGGCTTGTAATCGACCAGTGTGGTCTGAACGCCGCTCTGGGCCAAGCGAGCGGCAAAGAGACATCCCATGGCGCCTGGACCTACCACAGCTACTTGCATGATGGCTCCCTGTTCAGTTCAACCCACCTAGGCGTTATCGTTTTCTCACCCAGCAATCGTCGGGGATATCGGGACGGGCAGCAAGCTCCTTGCGCGCGGCCTCCGCGGTCTTCTTGTCCGGATAGCCTCCGATTACTACACGAACATACTTCCCATCGGCAGACGGAATCAACTCCACCGGAAAACCGGCTTCGAGCAACGGGTCTTGCGCCTTCTGCGCGGCCTGCTCCCGGTTGGGCCCCGAGAACGAGTGGAGCTGGATCACGAACGGGCCGCCCGTGGCTGCCAGCACGGGAGATACCGCCTCCGACTCGGCGAGTTGCGGCGCTGGCGCCGTCACCACCGGAGCGGAGGTCACGGCGGCCACTTCGTTGGGCCGCGACGGCGCATCGGGAGCTTTGGGGGCAGTCGGCGTCTTGGGTGACATCGGGGTGTTGGCTGTGGCGCCCGGGGCTGCCGCATCCGCCGTATCGGAGGCGGGCGCGGTGGGTTTGGCGGATTGGGAAGGCGGCGTGCCGGCAGCAGGGCTTTCCGGGGCCAGCGCAACCTCTTCGGCGCCGGTGGACGAGGCCGGGGGCGTACTGGGCGGCTCGGGGGCCTTCACAGGTTCGGGCACAGGTGTGGCGGCCTTCTTCGGCGGAGCGGGGCGTTCCGTTGCCCGGCCGGGGGCCGGTGCGGGCTTGCGCCCACCTTCGGCCGCGGGAACGGCGGTCTTGGCGGGTTTGGAGACATTCATGGCAACGGGCCGCGGCGATTTCTGAATCCCCTCCTGGGGTAGTGGCGCGGCGGTCCGCCGCACTTCGCCACGGGGGCTGGGCGGCGGGGAAACAGGCTCCTTGGCGGTCAAGCCGGCCTCCCGTTTTTGCGCCATCGCCTGCGGCGTGGGATACGGCCGCGGCTGTTTGTTGCCCACCAGGATGCCGAGGGCGAAGCAGATCAGTCCCACAACGAGCAGCGCGACAATGGCGCCGATCTGCTGGCCCGTGGTAAGTTCCGGGATCTCGATGTTGCGTTTTCGCGCTCTAGGCTTGTTGGGCTTGAGCATCCGGCGTTTCCTCTTCGGCGTCTTCGGGTTGTTCGAACTCGGCCAGACGCGCAAGCAGCCGCGTTCGTCCTTCCTCCATTTCAGCGTAGGAAAGATTCGGGTCACGCACTTCGATAAGACGATTGGCAAGGCGGTCGGAGTAAAGAATCAGATGCACCTCGCCATCGGGGTCGTCGCCCTGCTTGATAAGACGAAACACCTTTTGCCGGCGCAGGAGCTGCGCGGCCAGATAAGCCGTGGCCGTTTCCTCGCGCGAATCCGACTCCACGCTCTCGTAAAACACCTGGCGCAGAGGCGAAAAAGATTCGGGAGGTTCTTGCTCGGCCACCTGGGGGTCGTAGAACCGCGAATTCCACACGGAAAAAGCGTTGCCCGTACGATCCGCGTTCCAGCAAGCGTCGCAGTAGTCCTCGCGGGCGAGCACGCCGTCCTGTACCCGCACTAAAGATGTCGTTTGCTGTTCGTGCTCGAATGCTTGTTCGCAACCCAAACATCCGCGGGCGCTTTTTCCTATCTTGATATCCATAAGATATTACCTAACCCGGCGTAGCCGGAACCAAAAAGTGATTGCTCATGCGGCCATTGCCTCAGAAGGGTGACCGCCGTATCGCCTTTGCTTCATACTATCGGCATGAGTGAGTTTATCAAGCGCCATGCAGATGAGATTGCCTTCTCCCTTTCGTGTTATGACCGCGTCGTCATCACCGGCACCTTGGTGGATATCGGGTATGCGCGGGCCGCCACCGGCTGGCTCAATTCCCACGACATCCGCATCTTCGATTTCCCGAAGTGGGCCGAGCAGTTCCGCGAGGCGTTGCGGGAGAACGCCGAAGCCGTCGCGCAAAGCAACGGGCTGGAAATCGACTTCATCGCGAAAAAGAACTTTCGCAAAGAGGAACGCATCAAAGCCATCATCGCTGAACGTGGTGACCACCCCGGCCTGGTGCATATCTTCTCGGCGATGGAGCCCTGCGGAGCCTATAAACCGTGGCACGACAAGAAATCGCATCGAACTTTCCTCAAGAACACGCCGGGCAAGTGCCTGCATTACTACTTCTATTTCATCCTGCCCGAGCTGGGCTTGTGCTATCTGCGCGTACCCACGTGGGCGCCGTTCCGACTGCAATTCTATTTCAACGGCCACAACGAACTGGCGCGAAAACTTGACAAGCACGATATCGGCTACGAGATGCTCGACAACGCTTTCGTCAGCATCAAGGACCCCGTAGCCGCCCAAAAACTCGCCGATGCCATCCGCCCCGACCGCCTGCACAAACGTCTGAACAAAGTCGTGCAAGCCTACTGCCCCATCGTCAACGACCAAAACCCCGATGAAACCGGCCAAAATCGTCGACAGTGCCGTTTCACCTAGAAAAGGGAGGGTGT
>JAACEL010000475.1 GCA_011682535.1 Nitrospiraceae bacterium
CAGATAGGCGGCATCTCAAGCATGACGCGACACTAGGGCCGTTTATGACACAATCTCCAACACCACTTTTCCCATCGTCTTGCGGTCGGCGATATCGCGCTGGGCTTGAGCCGCTGCTTCCAGCGGATAGACGTGCTTGACGATCACGTCCAGCGTGCCCGCGTCGAGCCACGCCTGCAAGTCGCGCATCGCATGGGCGGCGGCCTCGGCATCCGACACGTAGCCGAACAGGTGGAAGCCCGACACCGTGATGTTTTTCACCAACAGCAACTGCGCCTGCACGCTACGCGGCTTCCCGCTGGCAAACCCGAGCGTGATCAGCCGGCCCCGCGTCTTGATACACTGGATGCTCTTGTCGAACACCTTCCCGCCTACGGATTCGACCACCAGCTCGCACCCGGCCCCGCCCGTAATCCGCTTGACCTCGTCCTCGAAGTCCGCGCCGGTATAGTTGATCGGATGGTCACAGCCGATGGAGGCGAGCAGTTCACACTTCTCCGCCGTGCTGCACGTGCCAATCACTGCGGCGCCCGCGTTCTTCGCGCACTGCACCAGCAGCGTACCCAGTCCCCCCGCGGCCGCCTGGATCAGCACCGTCTGCCCCGCCGACAGGCCGCCCAACGTGAACAGGGTGTGATAGGCGGTGAGATACTGGCACGGAATCGCGGCCGCCCGCCGGAAATCCAACGCGGGTGGTTTGGGCATCAGCTTGTTTGCGTCCGTCGCCGCATACTCGCTGTACCCGCCCAGGCAAAATCCCATCACCTCGTCACCCGGCTTCCAGACCGAATCCCCCGGCCCCACCGCCTCGACCGTGCCCGCGATCTCGAACCCCGCCGGGAACGGCGGCTGCGGACCGCCCGGATACAGACCTTTGCGCTGCATGATGTCGGCATAGTTGAGGCCCGCCACATGGACGCGCACCAACACCTGCCCCGCCCCCGGCTCCGGAACCGGCACGTCCCGCACTTCAATAACGTCCGCGCGGCCAAATTGCGTCACGAAAACCGATCGCATGGAATCAACTCCTTGTGATGTGGGAACGAGCCGAAGTGCACAAACACGTCGAGTTCGGTCAGCAAGGATGAGCGATGCGCCCTAGGGCTCGAAATCGCGCTGGTTGTCGTCGTCCTCTTCATCTTCGCCAGTGGCCAGAATGGACGGATCCTGGGCCGCCACGTCCATCACTTCCTCCGCCACAAAGATCGGGCATCCCGTCCGCACGGCGAGGGCAATGCCGTCGCTCGGCCGCGAATCCACCCGAAGCACCTGCTCCACCTGCCCCGTGGCCGAGGTCTGTTCGATGTTCAGATGCGCGAAAAAGATGTCGTTCTCCAGCTTGTAGATAGTGACCGACTTCAGTTCGCCGTGCAATCCCGCCAGGAGGTTGCAGATCAGGTCGTGCGTCAGCGGTCTCGGCGGGCTTTCGCCCATCAGCACGATTTGAATCGCACGCGCCTCGGGCGGTCCAACCAGAATCGGCAGGATCCGGTTCTCGTTACGCAACAACACGACGGGGAAACTGTTCTTGTCCGCCTGGCTGACGCCCAATACTTCGAGTAGGATCATGATAATCTCCTTCGCGCCAATCCGGCCCGCCTGTCAGCATGTGAAAATTCAGGCCGCCGGAAACTCCTCCCTGAGTATAACCGAAAAGGACCACCGGGAAGTCCCAGGAAGGGATGAATGGCCTGCTGGGTGGCTCCAAGCGGCCAAGTCTACTCCGGCAACACGTGGATCGCGGGCCAGTCGCGGCCCTGCTGGTTGTAGTCGAGACCATAGCCGACGACGAAGAAGTCGTCGATGGTGAACCCGACGTAATCGGCTTCGACTTCGACCTCTCTCCGGGACGGCTTGTCGAGCAGCGCACAGAGCGCGAGATGGGCCGGCCCCTCCGCGCGCAGGCGCTGGAGGATGACGTCGGCGGTACGGCCGGTGTCGAGGATGTCCTCGACCAACAGCACGTTGCGCCCCGCCACGGACTGCTCGGGCAGGTAGGTCAACTCGACGTTCCCGCTGGACTCGGTGCCCTCGTAGCCGCGGGCACGGATGAACTCTATCGACACCGGTGTCGCCATGCCGCGCATGAGATCCGCTACGAAAACAACGCTGCCTTTCAACACGGCGATGAGCAGGAGATCGCCGGAGCGCCCTTTGGCTTCGAGGTCGGCGTCGATCTCGTGGGCCAGTTCGACCACGCGCCGGGCGATCTGGTCGGCAGAAAACAGGGGAGGATCAAGAGGACGCATCGTATACCTCAATCTGCAAGTAGCGCCGCGTATCCGCGGTGACGGCGGCATGTGCGCTGATGGCATGCCCCACCACCCAGGCGATGCGATCGCCTGCCTCGACGATCAGTTGGGCGTCCCGCTGCGGAGCGGGTAGGCCCGTGTCGACAAAATAGTCCTGGAGTTTTTTCGAGCCCGACATGCCGAAGGGGGTGAACCGGTCGCCGGGACGCCGGTGGCGCACCGCGACAGTGCCTCCGAGAGCGTCCGCATCGAAGACTTGGCGTCCCGGTGTGCAATAGGCCGCGAGATCCCCAACGGGAATTTCCTCGGGGTACGTGACCTCGATTATCCGTCCGAACGCCTCCGTGGCGCCGGGGACGGCAAGCGGGATAATGGCGGCATCGAAGATGTCCGGGGTCTTGACGATCTCCGTCGTATGCCGGGCGTTGTAAAGCAGCACACCGCCGCCTAAATCGAAGCGATGCCCCGTCGGACCGTCAACAATGAAACGAGCCGCGGCGTCGATGCGCTCGAAGTCACAATCGACGCCAAGCCGCCACGCCAGAATGGCCATAATGCGCCGCTGAATTGCGGCATGCGTGCCCGCGAAGCGTTCGCGCTCCACACGCGCATCGCCGTCAACGCAGCCGTTGAGCGCGGAAGCGGCCATGGTGTTCAGCAATTCGTTCTCGCCGCGTTGCGTCTCGGCTAAGCGCAGCAGGGCTTCGCGCACGCGAGGGTTGTAGTCACGGGTGAGCGAGGGCAGGAGATCGTGACGTACTCGGTTCCGGAAATGCGTCTGGTCGTCGTTCGTGCGGTCCGTACGGTAGGACAAGCCACGCGCCTGAACATAGTCCATGATTTCCGCGCGCGTGCACTCGAGGAGCGGACGCACGATCCGGCGGCCCGCGCGCGTCGTCAACGGCACGATACCCGCCAGTCCCCGCGGCGTCGTGCCGCGCAGGATCCGCATCAGCACCGTCTCCGCCTGGTCGTCGGCGTGGTGCCCGGTGGCGATGGCGGCGCAGTCGTGGGCCTCGGCGGTGCGGACGAGAAAATCGTAGCGGACGTTGCGGGCATGTTCCTCGAACGAGCGCCCTGCCTCGCGCGCCTCAGCGGCGACGGGACGAGTATCCTCATGCAGCGGCACGCCAAGGCGCGCGGCTAAGGCGCGCACGAATGAAGCATCTTCCGCGCTTTCGCCATCCCGGGTCTGGTGGTCGAAGTGGGCCACCTCGACACGATCGTCGAGAGTCAGGAGAACGTCGAGCAGACAGACGGAGTCAACTCCTCCGGAGACCGCCACGAGCGTCGTCGCGCCACGCTCCAGCAGCGCGTGTTTCGCCACGGTCTGGGCAACTCGGTCTAGCAACGGGTGCGGCACAAAACCTCCGCTTCGCAAAAAAGGCGAGCGATCTCCAGTTTCCTGTGGCTGTCAGCAAAGGCCATCGTGGTTGCGCAACGCCATAGCCGCTTTGCTTTGCTTGTAACCGTTCGTGCCGGAACACTCACGAGAAACAGCCATTCCCGCTTTCGGGCCTGTCGATTTAATCCCCTTGTCATCTCGACCGCAGGGAGAGATCTCGCCCTACCCCTCGCCAAGTCTTTCCACGGGGTCAGTATGTAGACGAAGTACCGGTATTTTCCGTGGCAAGAGATTTCTCCCTTCG
>JAACEL010000476.1 GCA_011682535.1 Nitrospiraceae bacterium
AAGGTGATCGACCTGATGAAGCACGTGTGGATCCCGGTGGCCATCCTCGCGGTGGCGGGCACGGCCGGCATGGTGCGCACGATGCGGGCCAATCTGCTCGACCAGCTCGAGATGCCTTACGTCGTCACCGCCCGCGCCAAGGGCCTGCCGGAGTGGCGGTTGCTCCTCAAGTACCCCGTCCGGCTCGCCATCAACCCCATTGTAAGCACCATCGGCTGGATGCTGCCGGCCCTGGTGTCGGGATCGGTGATCGTCGCCATGGTGATGAGCCTGCCCACGGTGGGCCCCTTGCTGATCGGCGCCCTGCTCGACCAGGACATGTACCTGGCGGGCAGCCTCGTCCTCATTCTCAGCACGCTCACCGTCATCGGCACGCTCATCTCCGACATCCTGCTGGCGTGGGTCGACCCGCGGATCCGTTTCGAAAGGCAACAGTCATGACCGCCCGCAAACGGACCAACGAGGAGAAGCTCTACCTGGCCAGCCAGTGGCGGCTCATGTGGTGGAAGTTTCTCGACCACAGGGTCGCCGTGTCCGCGGTGGGCGTCTTGGCGGTACTGTACCTGCTGGCGGTGTTCTGCGAAGTGGCCGCACCGAACGCACCCAACGCGCGCGACGCCAAGCGCAGCTTCGAACCGCCTCAACGCCCACGCCTCATCCACAACGGACGCCTTCACCGGCCCTTCATCTATCCGCGCATCCAGCACATCAACCCCGAAACCCTCAAGCGCGAATACACCGACGACACCTCGCGCCCGATTCCGCTACGCCTGTGGGTCAAGGGTGACTCGTACCGCTTCTGGGGACTGTTCGAGTGGGACCGCCACCTCCTGGGGCCCGCCGACGGCGACCGCCTGTACCTGCTGGGTGCGGATCGGCTGGGCCGCGACCTGTTCAGCCGGATCCTGCACGGCAGCCGGATCTCGTTGTCGCTTGGGCTCTGCGCGGTGTTCCTTACACTCATCCTCGGGATCATCATCGGCGGAATCTCGGGTTACTACGGCGGCCTCGCCGACACGCTCATCCAGCGTCTGATCGAAGTGCTTCGATCGTTCCCCACGATCCCGCTGTGGTTGGCGCTGTCCGCCGCCATGCCGGCGACCTGGTCGCAACTGAAGGTCTATTTCTGCATGACCCTGATCCTGGCCGGCATCGGATGGACGGGTCTGGCGCGCGTCGTCCGCGGGAAGATCCTGGCGCTCCGCGAAGAAGACTACGCCGTGGCGGCGAAGGTGGCGGGCGTGCGCGAGTTCTCCATCATCATCAAGCATCTTATCCCGGGCTTCATGAGCCATCTCATCGTCACCGTCACACTGGCTATCCCCGGGATGATCCTGGCGGAGACATCGCTGAGTTTCCTGCGCCTGGGGTTGCGCCCGCCGACGATCAGTTGGGGCGTATTGTTGCAGGACGCACAGAACATCCAAGCGGTACGTATCTATCCGTGGCTGACGTTCCCGGTGCTGTTCGTGATTGTGACGGTGTTGATGTTCAACTTCCTGGGCGACGGCCTGCGCGACGCCGCCGACCCGTATAGTCATTAGCTCACTCTTGTCCCAAACGGATCTAGCGGCCTTCGTCAGGCCGCTTGGCGCGGTCGTTGGCCATCGGGGAGCCATCTTAGCGCTGCGGCGTGGTAGATAAGCGTGAGCGCTAATCCCGCCAGCGAGATCGCCATCCCCCATCGGAAACTGGGGGGCGCGAAGCGCAGTGCTATGTCATGCGAACCGCCTTCGATCACGCAGCCAATCGTGTCGCCATAGACGGGGATAACCTCCCCGCGCCGGCCGTCGATCTCGACCTGCCACCCGGGGTCGTACCGCTCCGAAACCACCAGCAGCGCCCGGCCTGTGGTGGTCGCTCGCAGGGCGATGCGGCCGGGGCGGTCTTCGACGATTGTGACCTCCCCGGTTGCCCCTTCATCCAACTCCACCGGCTCGGACACCAGCGCGGTGGCCGCCACGTCGATGCGTTCGATGTCGCGATAGGGATCTTCGCTGACCTGCGCGTGCGGCACGAATCGCGCGCGCGGCATGGGATCCTCGACCTCCAGCCAGGTCAGTCCTGCGTCGGCCGCCTCGGCCAACTCCGGCGCGGCCCCGTAACGCGCGCGCCGCCACCGTACGCTGGCGACCCGCATCGCGGGAACCTGGCTGTAGTAATCGAGCGTGTCGCTCGGGATCGCGCCGTCGTATCCCAGCGAGACCCGCACCCCCTTCATGCTCGGACCGGTGCATTGATAGACGGGGTGGAAATCCGGGTCGATGCGCTGGCCGTCTTCGATGTTGTCCGGTACGTCGATGCGCGCCAAGAGGCCGTCGATGGTATCGCGTGGATGGTGGCGCAACCCGTAGTACGCTACGTCGAATACGGTGAACGCCACGATCCCCAACAGGGCAATCCGCCATCCGCGCGCCGCCGCGATGACCAGGGCCGTCGCGATCGCCATGAAGGCCGGACCCGCCAGGATGTTGGGCGTCGGCGCCAGGCGGCTCGCGATCAGTTCTTGAAACGGCGTCGTGGGATTGTGGCGGATGGCCAGCATCGTCAGCGCAATGGCGGCGCTCACCAGCGCGGGCAGCGCCAAGAGACACAGTCGCCATAGCCCCGCGCGTTCGCGGCGCTCGACGCTCGAAGCCAGGTGGGCGAACGCGATCCCGACCAGGAGCGACGCGCCCAGTTGATAGAACAGGATGAGACGCTCGGGACCGCGAAACTTATTGATGACCGGCACCATCGCGAACAGGCGGTACAGATAGCCGCGCTCGCCCAACGCCATGACTAGCCCAAACACACCGAGCGTCACGCACCAGGCGGCCAGCCGCCGCCGGGCGCCCAGTTTCCGGAAATGCAGCAACGCCCACACCAGCAGCGGCGGGGCCGCCGCGCCCAGATAGGGCAGATCCCAGCACATCGCCATCGTCCAACCCCGCCGATTGAACAGGTAGGGACTGACGGTCTGAAGCAGCGTGAGCGGGTGCATCGCGCCCGACACGGCGAAATCGTAGGCTTCGCCCCCGCGGCTGGTTGTGGCTACGAAATGGAACGTCGGCAGTACCTGCACCGCCCCCATCATCAGCGCCAGCGCTTTGGAGCCCGCAAGCAACACCAGCACCCAGCGGTTGCGGAGGCCGGGCAGCAAGAACAGCACGTACATTCCTTCGATCATGCACGAGAAGTACACGTGTTGCGGATGCCCCAGCAGCAATTGCGAGGCCGTCAACAACCCAATGCCCAACGACGCCCCCACCTGCGTGCGCCGGCTCGGCGCGAGGCCGTCCGGGGTGCGCATCGCGAGGTCGATGGCGTAGAGGATCAGCGGGATGTGGGCGACGATCGACGCGATCATGGGATGGACGTAGTGCGTCATCGGGTACCCGGCGAAGGTGAACATCGTCGCGCCCAGACACGCCGCCGCGCGCTCTACACCCCAACGCCGGGCCAGGAGATATACGCCGATGAACGTCAGCGGGTAGATGACGAGGATCTCGAGGTTGAAGGCGACGTTCAGCGGAAACCACAGGTTCCAGACATAGTGCACCGGGTGGCACATCCCCGTCTGGCCTTCGCCATGCACGTAGAAGCCGCGAAACAGGTGCGGCATCCACAAAAAACTGTCGCCTTCCGCCAAACACTTGGAGTAGAAGAAGCGATGCGGCAGGTTCTGCGCCGACAGATCGTCCTCTATGAACACCTCGCCCGTTACCAGGGGATAGCACAGCACGCCCAGCATCATGACCGCGCCACCCAGGATCACGATCAGCAGAAGCGTCCGGTATCGCCGCATGGCTTCGGGGTTCATGTTTACCGGGCCTTCTCACGCGTGTCGAACCCGGCCGTTCGCCCGACGACGTAGAGCGGGCGCTGCTTGACCTCGTCGTAGATGCGCGCGACGTACTC
>JAACEL010000477.1 GCA_011682535.1 Nitrospiraceae bacterium
GATCCTCACCCGGAAACTGGCCGTGACAATGGCGAATTCTCCTGATATCCGGACACGCTCCTCCCATGAAGATGCCCGTACCACGGTAGTTATCGTACCTTGCCAACAACCGAAAGTCAAGAATTATTCGCGTAGATGTCAACATTTATGCAGCCAACCGCCTTCCCGAAAACACGGAACATCCGCATCGCCGGTTAACTCCGCCGTGGCGCGCGGGGCAAGCTCAGCCTCGCTCTTGGGGCAGACACAACGTTCCCCCATCTGGTGTCGGCGCGGCTGAGCGTAGTCGCCACTTGCCCAGGTACTTCGGGCGCGCCACAATACGCCACCCGGCGTTCGGAGGAACAACGCTGTCTTGACAACGCAACCCCGGCAACGCATCATGAGCGTAGTGGGAACACCCGAAAGGAACCCAGCGGAGGATTCTGCAATGAACACACGTCTGACATCAGTCGCACTCGGAATATGCCTTGGCCTTGCCGTGCTCGGCGCGTCGCCAGCCATGGCCGGCCTACTCGATGAGCCCTACTTGCTCGACACCGGCCTGCGTTCACGGTCCATCTCCTTCGAGAACGTCACCGGAGCGCCCGGACAGGGCGGTCAGGCGGCCAGCAATCTCGGCCCGGGACGCAAAGGCGCCCCCTGCCGCCCCTTCAAACCAGGGGAGACGGTGGACTTGGCCGACATCGAAGGCCCCGGCACCATCCGTCATATCTGGATGACCATCTCCAACCGCAGCCCCCAGACACTGCGCAGTTTCGTCATCCGCGCCTATTGGGATGGACAGGAACACCCCAGCATCGAGTGTCCCTTGGGCGATTTCTTCGGCTTCGCCCACGGAAAGGTCGCCTCCTACCAGTCCGCCGCCCACTCCTTGGGCAAGAATGCCGGCATGAACATCTGGCTGCCCATGCCCTTCCTCAAACGCGCCCACGTCACCCTCACCAACGAGACCGACGAGAACCACGTCATCTTCTACCAGATCGACTACACCATTGACGACCCACACCCGGCCGACGTCGGACGGATGCACATCCTCTTCAACCGCCAGAACCCCACCATAGAGAAGCAGGATTTCGAACTTCTTCCCCAACGCAACGCCAAGGGACGCTACCTCGGATCCATTGTCGGCGTGCGCGCGTTGACCGACGACTGGTGGGGCGAGGGCGAGATCAAAGTCTTCATGGACGGAGACCAGGAGTTTCCCACCATCTGCGGCACCGGTACCGAAGACTGGGTCGGCCTGTCCTATGGGCTCCAGCAGACTCCCTTCATGTATCACGGCGCGAACCTCAGCCAGGGCCGCTATCACTCCATGTACCGCTGGTATCTGCCCGACCCCATCGCCTGGCGCGAGAGCTGCCGCATCACCATCCAGCAGATCGCCTGGCGCAAAGGACTCGCCGAAACCCACGACGACTGGTCGACCGCCACCTTCTGGTACGAGCCCGTGCCCAGTGCCCCCTTGCCCCCGATGCCCACCATTGACATCCGCACTGCCGACCTGCCCGACGAGTAGCCTCGCCGCACCAGCGGAAACCTCCCTCCAGCGCCAGACACCGTCGACACATGCACAACAGAGCTAAAAATATTACTTGACAATACATAGTATATGTAATAATATTACAAAAGACTTGAGGTGCAAGACTTGAGGCAGACGCAACCGGTCGATGAGGGCTGGGCGCTCTGGAGGTGCTTGCACTATGGATCGAGCGAAACTGATTTGCCCATTCTGCGCGGGCGATGCTCCTTTGGAGCGCCACACCCACCGGGGGCACCGGGGGGACGGCCTGCGCGCCTGCCCCGAGTGCCTGAATCCCTTCGTGGTGCAAAACCAAAGCGGGAGCCTCCGCGCTGATCCACTGCCCGGAACCGAAGACATCCGCGTGACCGTTCCCGAAGGCTCGGTCATGGCTGGTGTCCTGGGGGCATTGCCCTCGGCGCTGGAGGAACTACCCGTGCTGCCCGAAGTTCCCCAGCGCATCCTGGCCATGATCCACGACCCCCTGGTGTGCATGCGGGGATTAGCCGATCTGATGGCCGAAGACGCCGTCATCTCCAGCAAGATTCTCAAGATAGCCAACAGCGCCTACTACGCGACCGTGGACGAAATCCACGATCTCCAGATCGCCTGTGCCTATCTTGGACTGCGCACCATCGCCAACGCGGTCCACGCCATCATGAACGGGAACCTCTACCGCAGCAGCGATCCCACCTGCCACGACATCATGCAGTCGCTGTGGCGCCACTCGGTGGCCACCGCCCACTGTGCCGACGAATTGGGAACCCGGTGGTGGCACGACGGCGACAGTCTCCTGTTCCAGGCCGGGCTCTCCCACGACATCGGCAAACTCGTCCTGTTCGACCTGATTACCGTGCGCTACAGAGGACGGGTGGGCCGCCTGCGCGAAAATCCCGCGTTGCTCCTGCAAGCGTTGGGGCGCCACCATGCCCTGGTGGGGTTGCACGTCGCCCAGCATTGGGCTCTCGATCCCCTACCCCGGGCGGCCGTCTTTTTTCACCACGCTCCCGGGACAGCCCCCACCGCCGAAGGGCGCCGGTACGCCGACGCGGTTGCGCTGGCCAGCGCGGTCGCCCACGGCATGGAAGAATCGGCGGAAGACGAGGAACGGCCCAATCCCGCCGAGCACCCCGCCGCCGCACGCCTGGGGATTCCGCCCGAAGAGGTCCACACCCTCTCCGAAGCCGTCCACGACAAAGTTGAGTCGATGATCGACCTCTTCGCCGCGTAATCCGCACTTGCCCTCGCCGAAATCACCGGCTGACTTCGGCGTGGCTGAACGCAGTCCACGCGCAATAAGCTCTTCAGGCGCGCCACATTGCCCGCCCGCGCATTCGGCCTCTGGGCTGCCGCTTGACACGCACTGGAGGAGCGAAGATACTCGTAGTCTAACACCTTTGGGACGCATGCGGACTATGGGGATTGTTTCGTGAAGACACAGACTGCGCTGGTTACGTTGATGTCGTTGGTGGCTGGGTGTGCAACGACCTCGGAGGGCGTTCGGCCTCCCGATCCCGACCCCTATACCGTGGTCTGGGACACACCGAGTCTGGATGCCAACGGTTCGATGCCGTTGGGCAACGGCGATCTCGCTATCAACCTCTGGGCCGAAGCCGACGGCGACCTCCTTTTCTACCTGAGCAAGTCTGACGCCTGGAGCGAAAACGCCCGGCTGCTCAAACTGGGCCGCGTACGCGTGTCACTCGACCCCAGCCCCTTTACAGCGGGCGCGTTCTTCCGCCAAACGCTCGACGCACGCACCGGGGCCATCCGGATCGAGGCCGGCCCCGAGGACAGCCGGATCCATCTACGCGTGTGGGTCGACGCCCACTATCCCGCCGTTCGCGTCGAGGCCGACTCACAGGTCCCCTGCACCATGCGCATCCAACTCGAGCCCTGGCGCACCGCGCCGCGTGAACTCGGCGAAGCCGAGCGTTTCAGCGCCTACGGACTCATCTCCTCCCCCGACCCCGTCGTCGTGCAACCCGACACCATCGTCGAGGACGCCGGCGACCGCGTCATCTGGTTCCACCACAACACGAGTTCCATCTGGGCCGACGGCCTGCGACGCCAGCACATGGCCCACTGGATCGACCGCGGCGACGACCCCCTCATGCACCGTACCTTTGGCGGGCTCATTCAGGGCGAGGGCTTCGTCCGCGCGCAAGACACCGCACTCCGTTCGAGTGCGCCTCGCCGAAGGCACCGGGCAACCGTATATGCATTGACCGCACGGACCTCCGACCCAGCCGACTGGCGGCGCAGAGTGAGGGCGTTGGCCGAGGCCGATTCCAACAGCGGGGAAGCCGCCTTCGCCGCGCACCAACGCTGGTGGCGGGCGTTTTGGGACCGCAGTTGGGTTCACCTGTCCCC
>JAACEL010000003.1 GCA_011682535.1 Nitrospiraceae bacterium
GCGGTCGAGATGACAAGTGGGCGGTCGAGATGACAAGTGGGCGGTCGAGATGACTGGTGCCATGATGTCCCGCCTGATGAACCGGATTTCCATACAATCGCCGTTCACGACTCAACCCTGTTTATCCTGTTATCCCGCCGAGAAGAGATTCGCCAGCAGGCCTCCAAGAAAACTGAAGTACGCTCTTTCCGGATGAACCACTTTTCGGACGCCCCTCTTCGTGTCCTTCGTGGTGACCCCCTTTTCGCCTCCCAAACAAGCCCTCCGGCCACGCATTATTCAATAAGCGCAAATACCGTAATATTAATATCACAAATATCCCACTAACCGCATTAAATGTCAACCCAATGACCATTGTTTCCCAAGGAACAGTTCCTTGCAATGCAACATCTTCGCCCATTTTATAGATGGGTATGCACACCTCTCGATAAGGGGTTCTTTGTGTTCTTGGCGCCTTTGCGCGAGTCGCTCTTCGACGGCGGGACCTCTCGCCTAGAAGTGCCACACGAGGGGGATGAGGAGGGTGGCGGTGATGAGCATGATGATGTTGAGAGGCAGGCCGATGCGCAGGAAGTCGGTGAATCGGTATCCGCCGGGGGCGTAGACCATGAGGTTGGTCTGGTAGCCGATGGGGGAGGCGAAGCAGGTGGAAGCGCCGAGCGCGACGGCCATGACGAAGGGGCGGGGGCTAACGCCGAGTTGTGCGGCAATGGCGACGGCGAAGGGGAACATGATGGCGGCGGTGCCGTTGTTGGTGATGAGCATGGTGAAGGCGGACGTGACGAGGAAGAGCGCGGCCAGCACCATCGCCGGACCGAAGGGGCCGAACACGTCGACGATCAGGGTGGAGACGGCTCCCACACAGCCGGAATTGGCCAGGGCCTTGCCGAGTCCGAATGCGGCGCAGATGGTGATGAGCGTCTGGAAATCGACGCTCTGGCGGGCGTCGGCGACGGAGATGCAGCGGGCAGCTACCATGAGCCCGGCCACGAGGAAGGCGGCGGTCACGACTTCGATGATACCCGAGGCCATCAGGCCGATAAGGGCCAGCAGGAGAACGAGAGCGACCAGGGCGCGGTCGGAGCGGACCGGCCGGGAGCCTTCGACGCCGCTCACGAGCAGGAAGTCGGGGTTGTTGCGGTTGGCGCGCGCGAAGTGGGCCCCAGCCTGAAGCAAGAGCGTGTCGCCGGTGCGTAGGACGATATCGCCCACCTTGCCTTGCAAGCGTTCGCGTCCGCGATGCACAGCGACGACGGCGGCGTTGTACGTGGCGCGGAAATCGGCGTCGCGGATGGTCTTGCCGATGCAGGGCGCCGTGCCCGACATGACGGCTTCGCACATCACGCGCCCGCGTTGCTTGGCGGATTCGACTTCGTAGCCCGAATCGGCGACGGGTACCAGGCCGGGGATCTTCTCGAGGTCCACCATGGTGTCGACCACGCCGGTGAAGGTAAGGATGTCGCCTGCGTTGAGCAACTGGTTGGGCGGGACGGGCGCGATGATTTCGTCGTCGCGCGTGATCTCGATGAGGAAGAGGCCGGGCAGATGGCGCAGGCCGGCCTCCTCGATTCGTTTGTCGACCAGCCGGCAGCCCGGCTCGACAAGCAGGTTGGCGGCGTATTCGCGCGGTGAGTCCGTGAGCTGTTCCATGATGTCTTTGCGCTCGGGCAGCAGGCGCCGGCCGACCACCAACAGGTACAGCACGCCGGCCAGTGCGCAGGGCAAGCCGACACTGCCAATTTCAAATAGTCCCATGCCGCGTAGCGTCTCGCCGTAGCGTTCCGGGTCGGCGGCGGCGGCTTCCGTCATGAGGCCGTTGACGACCAAGTTAGTGCTCGTGCCGATGAGGGTGCAGGTGCCGCCCAGAATGCACAGATACGAAAGCGGAATGAGCAGCCGCGAGGGCGCCACACGGTTCTTCTTGCACCAACTGGTGAGGATGGGGATGAACATGGCGACGATGGGGGTGTTGTTGAGGAAGGCCGACATGGTGGTCACCGAGGCGGCCAGACGGACCAAGACGGATCCTTCCGACTTGGCCTTGCCGAGCATCCACGTGCCGACGGTGTCGAGGCCGCCGGTCTCACGTAGCGCGGCGGCGACGACGAACAGCGCCGCCACCGTCAGCATGCCGGTGTTGGAGAAGCCCGCAAAGGCTTCCTGCGGCGTGATTATGCCCGTCAGTACGAACAGAACGACGGACCCGATCAAGAGCGCGTCGGGGGCCTTGTTGGCCACCAGACCCGCAAATACGACGCCCACGACGCCCAGGGCGAAATAGCCTTCCCATCCCATGAACTGACACCGTCCTCTGATTTTCCGGCCTTCGCGCCCATCCCGGGCGGAGACTCCAGAACCCGCGGGAACTATAGCACGAAGCGGAGGCAATTCCAGAGCATGTAACGACATGGGCCTGACTTATTCCCACTTTGGAGATGCAGAACGCTCAAGTTAGTCTGACTGGGTTCCTAAGGGCCGGTTTGTGTGAGAGGAAGGTTCTTGACAATTCCGTGGGGTCTCTGCGCATACTACGAGAGTTGGAATGTACCAAGGGGTTGCTTGCGGAGCAGCGTTCCAAATGGCGGAAGAATGGGGAGTTTCCAGCCATCCGTCGAGACAATCTAGTTAGCGTTCACTGCAACTGGGAGACAGGCGATGAAACTCGTGACTATTGCAGGGGCCAAGGGCTCCATCATCCTTTTGGCGATCGTGCTGGTGACGGCTACGGGCTGCCCCATGATGCTGGGGCCGGGCATGTCGATGATCGTGTCGTTTCACGCGACGCCGACCACCGGCACTGCGCCGCTCGTGGTCCAGTTCAACGGCATCGCCGTGACCGGACCCGGACTGACGGCCGAGACATGGACCTGGAGCTTCGGCGATGGCTCGACGGGAACCGGTCAGAATCCCTCGCACACGTACACGGCCCCAGGCACCTATACGGTGTCGCTGACCGTGGACGCGGTCGTCGCCAAGTTCCGGGGTGACATTGAACCCGAGCCCACGACGGTGCGCCGCACACGCATTAACTACATCGTCGTAACCACGGGCAACCTACCGCCGGTTGCCGACGCAGGACCGGACCAGTTGAGCAGCGTCAGTGCGGCGGTCACGCTGGACGGCAGCGGCAGTTCGGATCCGGACGCCGACCCCATCACCTACGCCTGGGCGTTCACCTCGAACGTGCCCGCGGGTACCACGGCAGTGCTCGCCAATGCCAACACGGTGAGTCCGAGCTTCACGATCGACCTCCCCGGCTCCTACGAAATTCAGTTGATCGTCAATGACGGGGCACTCGATAGCGCGCCCGATACGGTGGTGATCACGACGCGCAACCGTCCGCCGATTGCCGACGCAGGGCCCGACCAAGCGCTCGACGTCGGTGCGGTGGCCACGCTGGACGGCAGCGGAAGCTATGACCCGGACGGCGACCCCATCACTTACGCCTGGGCGTTCACCTCGAACGTTCCCGCGGGTACCACGGCGGTGCTGGCAAACGCCAACACGGTGAGTCCGAGTTTCACCATCGATCTCCCCGGCTCCTACGAGATTCAGTTGATCGTCAATGACGGGGCACTCGATAGCGCGCCCGATACGGTGGTGATCACGACGCTCAACCGCCCGCCGATCGCCGACGCAGGGCCCGACCAGTTGCGCGACGTCGGGGAAATGGCCACGTTGGACGGCACCGCCAGCTATGACCCGGACACCGACCCGATCACCTATGCCTGGGCCTTCACGGCGAATATCCCGGCAGGTACGTCCGCCGTGCTGGCTGGCGCAACTACGGCCCACCCCACTTTCATGCCCGACATGCCGGGCCCGTTTGAGGTGCAGTTGATTGTGAACGATGGTGCGCTGGATAGCGCACCGGACACGATGCTTGTGAACACGTATGATCAGCCGCCCGTCGCGGTGCCACTGACGCTACCCGAGACGCAAGTCAGTGTCGATCCGGCCGCGGACCCCATTGTATCGCCGGATTCCAGCGTGCTCTACGGTATCCCACGGCATGCTGAGTACAACTTCGGGGACAGCGTCGAGAAGTTTATACCGTATGAGTTGCTGCTTCGCCAGATCGACACAGGTGACGCATCGACGGTGACGGACTCCGAAGTCCCGGTCGTTGCCGTCACGGCGGTGCCACCCATCACGGCTATCTATCCGGGCGGGGCCAAAGGTCTTACCATCAATCCGATCACGGGGATCATGTGGGTGATCCTCGATCTGTTCGGGGGCGAGAAACAGTTGCCCGACCACATGCTGGCCACTCTCGATCCCGTGACGGGCGTCGCTACGCCGGTTGGCTATCCGGATGTGCCGTTCTCGGAAGATTTTGCGGGGATTGCGTTTGACGGTGTGGGCAACCTGTTTGCCGTCACTGGTAACAGCCTCACCTTCATTAGCAAACAAGTCGACTCGCCTTACTCGCTCTATCAACTAAGCAAGGTGGACGGCTCGGCGACTTTCGTCTTCCAGTTCCCCGAATCGCCTTCGGGCTGGACACGGGGCGAAGCCATCGCATTTAACTCCGCAACTGGACTGATGGTGCATGCTTCGGGCGAAGCGATGGGTCCAACGACCCGGCTGCTACAAGAACTCAACCTGGGCACTCTGGCCATCGGCGATATCCCGCTCACCCCCGTCACGGTTGGCCCAGACTGGGACCAGCCGACCGCGATGACGTACGACTCCGTCAACGATATCCTCTATCTCGCCGACATGACCGACTCCGAGGTTCCCACGCTCTACACGATCGACCAAAACGCCAAAGCGGCGGAGAACTGGATCGGCGAGTTCACGAACTTCACGATTATCAAGGGCCTGGCGTTCCGCCATGACCGGGAAGCACCGGGCGTGGTGGTCGAACTGGACGGCGCCGACAGCTATGACCCGGATGGCAATTCGATCGTTACGTACCAGTGGTCGTTCGTCCAGGTACCGCCGGGAAGCGCCGCCACAATCACCAATCCGACGTCCGTTTCGGCGAGCTTCATCCCGGATGTGCTCGGCGACTACATCATCGGCCTCGTGGTCAACGACGGCACCGAGGACAGTCCGCTGGCCCAGGTGACGGTCTCCTACGTGAACGCACCCCCGGTTGCTGACGCCGGCGTCGACCAGACGCTGAGCGCGTTCCAGACGTCAGTCCAGCTCAACGGCAGCGCCAGTTTCGACCCCGAATACGGTCCACTGACTTATTCGTGGACCTTCCAGACGGTTCCGGCTTGGCTCGCGCTGACCGACGCGAACCTGTCCGACCCGGCGTCGCCCATCCCGAACTTCACGATTGCGCTGCCCAAGGACGCGAAGCAGGCTGGGCCGGATGATATCGTGCTGGAATTGACAGTCACGGATGAGGCGGGAGCCACTGGGACCGACACGACGGTGATAGACGCCTCCATGCTGCTTTCCGCAGCGAGATAGGCGTCAACAACGAACTCAGTCATCTTCACGCGGGGGCCTCAACGACGAGGCCCCCGTTTGATGACTTCCACCCGCACGGGCACGATGCCGTCGGCCACCATGTCGAGCCGGCGGGCGGCCTCCTTGGACAGGTCGATGATGCGCCCGCGCACGAAAGGGCCCCGGTCGTTGATGCGCACGATGACGCTGCGGCCGTTGCGCAGGTTCTTCACGCGGACGCGCGTGCCGAAGGGCAGTTCCCTGTGTGCGGCCGTCATGGCGTTCTGATCGAACACCTCCCCCGAGGCCGTACGGCGGCCGTGGAATCCCGGTCCGTACCACGACGCGATCCCCTTGTGAACGTCGCCCCCCCAGCGCCACGGCGCCAGGCGGCACCCCATAGCGCATGAAAACAACAGGAGCACGGCGATTGCCGTGCTCCCGATTCTACGCTTCACCGTCATGACAACGGGTTACGGAAGATACTTGCTGATTCTCTGGGCCACTTGGGCCACGATCTCGGGATTCTTGTAATCGCCGCGTTCGATGCTCTGACGCGCCGCCGCAACCCGGTCCGCGCGAATGTCACCACCCGTCTCCGCAGCCTGGATCGTCTTGGAAATCTGTGCTGCCGCCTGCGCTTCGCTGCTGATTACAAGGCCATCCTTCGCAGGAGCTTTCGCAGCCGCTTCCTGCTTCTTGGCATCACGAACCTTCGCCGGTCGATCCGACTTCGGCTCGGGAATCCCACTAATTCCTTGTATAGCAACCATTTGCGTACTCCCTGAGCGGAACGCCCGCTCAACGTGTCTCTATACACCTACGGTATTTATCGGCACCGCGCACTCAGACTTTAGCCCAATGTGCCCGGGAAAGCAAAAAAAGTGACGCCCTTCCAGACACCACCAGCTTGCCTACTGAATACCATACGGCGCCAAATAGTTCAAATGATCGCCGTCAAGAAACGAGATATTACTTTTCTTATTAAGCGCATACTGGCGGCAAGGATGGCAAGGGTAGAGTGCCTCTCAAGCGGGCAAGTAGGCGAGAAACGGGCCAAATGAGTGTGAAAACCGTAACAGGTGATGCACCGGCGGGTAAGATACAGGTATACTAGCCTCACGTTCGGTGCGTGTGAACACTGAATGCGAGTTTCTATCTGAAAACCGATGCGTCTTGTCCTCCACACAGGAGGTCCGCGCGTCAGAGGAGACACACCCTTGGGGCTCCAGATTGTAGAAGCCAATACACACCGGCTGAAGAAAGCGTTCGTCCGCTTCCCCATGGAGTTGTACAAAGACTGCGAATTCTATGTGCCGCCGCTGATCCGCGAGGAACTCGAGATCTTCAACCCGAAGAAAAACCCCGCCTTTGAGATCGCCAAGGTACGTCTGTTCCTGGCGATGGAGGGCTCGAAGGTCGTGGGCCGGATCGCCGGCATCGTGAGCAGCACGGCCAACACGAAGCAACGCAAGGAGGAAGTGCGCTTCGGTTGGTTCGACAGTGTGAACGACCAGGCGGTCGCCACGGCGCTTTTCAATGCGGTGGCCGAGTTTGGCCGTGAACACGGTATGGAGCACATGACCGGTCCCGAGGGTTTTTCGCACTTCGACAAAGAGGGGATGCTGGTCGAGGGCTTCGACAAGGTTCCCACATTTGTCACGTACTACAACTTCCCGTACTACATTGAACTTGCGGAGGGCTATGGTCTGCGCAAGGAGGTCGATTTCATCGAGTTCCTTGTGGAAGCGACGGCCTTCGATCAGGATCTGCCTGGGCATATCGCGCGTCTGGTCAAGCGTGTGAAAGATCACGGCCGCTTCCGGGCGCTGGAGTTTTCCAACGCCCGCGAGCTGCGCAAGCGCATGGAGCAGATTTTCGCCGTGATGGAAGAGGCCTACTCGGACCTCTACGACATGGTACCCTTCTCGACCAAACAGCGAGATTACTACATCAAAAAGTTCTCCTTGATTTTGAACAAGGATCTGCTGAAAGTTGTGGTGGACGCCAACGACGACGTCGTCGGTTTTGCCTGGGCCATGCCGAGCTTATCCAAGGCGCTGCAGAAGGCGAAAGGCCGTCTGTTCCCCTTCGGCATCTTCCACTTGATCAAGGCGTTTCGCACGTTCGACACGCTCGATTTCTGCCTGATTGGCGTGAGGAAGGCCTACCGTCACCGCGGCATCGATCTGCTACTCGTGTCCGAGATGCACAAGACCGCGCAGAGACTCGGCATCCAGCGGGGCGAGTCGAATCCGCAGTTGGAGACCAATGGTCTCATCCATGCCGAGATGGCGCCCTTCTCTCCCACGCAGCACAAGCGCCGCCGCATCTACAGCAAACCCATCGTCGCGCAGTCGATCTTGGACAAGGACAAGACGTGCGGGGCCAAGTGCGACGCCGAGGCGGACAGCACGCAGCGCGCCGCCATGTAACGGCTGCCCGGCCGTCACACCGCTACACAGGATTCGAGCCCGCAGCCATGCACCCCTCTTCCACCCCGATTGCGTTCTTTACAGTGGGATGTGGATTGGCGTAAGGTAGCGCTCGTCGCGTACCCATCCAGCCAAGGAGAAGCGGGGAATGAAAGCGCCAATTGGAATCGGTGTGTTGAGCTTTGCCCACGGGCATGTGGGTGGCTATGTGGATGTGATGAAGGGCTTCGACGACGTCCGCCTGGTGTCGGCCTACGACGACAATGAAGAACGGGGACAAGCGGCGTGCGATGGCGCGGGGATGAAGTACTCGCCCCATGTCGAGGACGTGTTGAACGACCCCGAGGTCCAGGCGGTGATGATCGGCGTGGAAACGTACCGGCACGCGGAACTCACCGTGGCGGCGGCGGAAGCGGGCAAGCACATCCTGCTGCAAAAGCCGATGGCCTTGTCGCTGGAGGACTGCGACGCGATTGCGGCGGCGGTTGAGAAGGCGGGGGTGATGTTTTCGATGGCGTTCCAGATGCGCAACGACCCGGGCAACATCAAGATGAAGGAGATCGTGGATTCGGGGGAACTGGGCGCAATCGCGGCGGTCCGGCGCAGGCACTGCATCGGCGTGTTGCTGATGCCGGAATTTCTGGAAGGGCCAACCTGCTGGCATGTGGATCCGGTGAAGAACATGGGCATGTTCATGGACGACGCGACGCACGCGGCGGACTGGTTCCATTGGATGCTGGGGAAACCGGTGAGTGTGATGGCGGAGATCGACAACGTGATCACGGACGTGGCCCCCGACGACAACGGGATGGTGCTGTTGCGCTTCGCGAAGGGCGAGATGGGGATGCTGTTCAATAGTTCGACGGTGATGGTGGGCGAGAACACGACGGAGATCTACGGCGAGAAGGGCTGCATCATCCAGAACTACGACGACGCGCCTTCGTGCAACCCGCCGCGTTGCCCCGACGGCCCGATGGTCAAGATGTTCAAGTACGGCGAGGATAACTGGCGCACGTTTGGCATTCCGATTCCCGGCGGGCACTTCGATCGCATCTGCGCGATACCGCGGCCGTGGGTCGATTCTCTGATCGATGAAACGCCGCCGGTCGCGGGACTGAATGACGGCCGTGTGGCGGTGGAGATTATTCTCGCCTGTTACGAGTCGGCCCGCGAGGGACGCCGAGTGACGTTGGGGTAGCCGTGTATGGAGCGCATACGCCACGGAGAAGCTATCCGGCCATTTGGAACGTTCTACTCCGGCGGCTGGTCGAGATACTGGAAAGTGTAGTTGAACGTAGCGGTGGTTCCCGGCGCGAGTTCGTTCGTGCTTACGAGTAGTTCCAGGTTGATCTGCCCGCGTGGGGGATGCCACCAGAGGCGCGGCCGCGCGTGTTGCTCCGGCGGATAGGCCACCTGCACACCGAAGCCATCATCGTGATTGTAGAAGGCGAACGCGCCGCCCTTCGCGTTATCGAGAACAGCGGCCCCCTTACCGTCACCCGTACCCCAGTCTTGGTTGAAGTGAATCCAGGCGCCATCTTTGATGTAGGCGGCGACGACATCGGCGTCGCTGGAACAGGAGCCCGCGTCGAACTCGGGATGGATCTTGAACTCGAAGGTCTTGGGCTGCCCGCCTCGATAGATCACGGAGGACTCGAAGGCGATGGTACCGGGTTCGTCCGGCTCGAAGGCAATCTTGCGCACGACGGTGGAACCATCGGTCAGATCCGCGGAGAGCCTGATCGCTGTGCCGTTGACCTCAGCGTAGAATTTGAGCGCCCGCTCGCCGTCGAGCCCGCGCATGGCGATCTCCTCATGAGTGCCCGAGAGGATGTCTGAGCGCGTTATCCCGGCAAGCAGGTTGCGTTGCGTGGGCTTGTGGAACATCTCCACCAGCTTGCCGTTCTCTTCAGGCAGGACGGTCAGGCGCCAGACCTCGTTCTCGATGCGCACCGCGGAGATCGAGGCGTAGCGTTTGAGTTTTTCAAAATAGGCGTTGGCGGGCATCCGTTCAGATGCCATGCTCATGTTGTACTTTCGGCACAGCTCGATGTAGCGATCGGTGACGCCAGCATAGCGCTCCGGTACGTTCTTCGCGCATACGCCGTCGGCGAACGTCCACTTGCCGAAACCGACGGTGACCATGGCCTTGTAGGCACAGATGGAGGCTTTCTCGACACGCGCCCGGACTTCGTCGCTGCGGGCCAGGTCGAGGGCCTTGTCAAAGTAGCCGAGGGCTCTCGCCGCGATGCCGGCGTCGAGGCCGACTTCCTCCACGGAGGGGAAACATCCCGGGTGCAAGCCTCGCGCCTCGGCGTTATCATGGAGCATGGTCAGGTATTCGAGGATGGGCGGAGCCGACTCGGCATAGTGGAGACGGCAGAACTCCTCGACCAGATCCCAACTGTCGAGGGCGGGATCCCAGATACAGCGTGCCATGACGTAGTTGCGCAGATCGGACATCTCGCCACTGGTTCCGTTGCCGTTGGCCTGCATGAAGACGCCCTTGACGTTGTTATTGAGGAAGAAACGGACGTTCGCGCCGATGCTGCGCAGATTGGGAAACGGCAGGTCATAGGAGTGGAAATTGGTGTTGTAATTCCACACCCAGATATCGTTGCAGATAGCTTTCCAGGCGCGCATGTCGGCGCAGAATTTCCGATTGCGCTCGCAATCGGGATCGTCGATGGCGTGGAGTGTGCAACACTCGATACTACAGAGTTGGATCTGCACGTTGCTGCGCGGCTTGATGGTCTTTGGGGCCTGGCGCGTATACCAGTAGGCGAGGGTGCCGACCTTGACGTTCGGATGCTTCTGCTCGACACGCTCGGCAACCGCGTTCACGAGCGCCAACTGCGACCCCATCGGCGTGCCCTCGCGCTGGTTGATCGCCTCGCATGACTCGCATCGGCAGTAGGCATCGTTGTCGTTCTGGCTGACGCTGATATTCCGCAGCGAAGGATTGGCGTCAAGCTCGGCGATGACGCCCTCGGCGACGATGTCGATGACGTCGGGGTTGGTCACACAGGGCTCAGGGCCGCCGCCACCCACCTCCAGCTTACGCTCGCCGCCGGTCAGGGCGAAATACTCGGGATGGCTGTCGCCGTACTTGGCCGGGTTGATCCACTTGTAGAGGGTGTGGTTGATGAGATGTTGGTTGGTGGCCCCGCCCAGTTTTTCGTCGTGAGTGACGGTGTTGACTCGAAGCCGCGCAGCGAAGTCGGGACGGTCGCTGTTTTCGCGATAGTAGCTCCAGCGGAACGAGAACGGCGGCACGTAGGAAAAGGTCTCGCAGGGGATCGGCTCGATGGTTTCGGTTGCGGGCACAAAGGTGTGGTCCCAGGTGAGGAACCGAACACCCAGATAGCGTTCGCAGAAGGTGTAGACCGCGTACAACGTGCCCCGGGGACGGCCGCCCGCGATCGCGATGTTGTGCTTCTTGATGCGCATGCGGACGCCTTCCTCACCAAGGTCGTCAACCGCGAACCGCACACGGCCGGCCTGTCGCACCGCGTCTGGGCCAACAAAGATGTTGCCGCGCTTGCGGGCGGCTTCGCTTACGATCGGAAGCTCGACACGGATGGCTCTCGCCAGAAGACGCTGGAGCTCCTCCGCGGCATAACGTTCCGCCGGAGACGCGCCGTCCGCCAGGACGATACTCCATGAGCCCAAGCCGTCGACGGGCACTGTCCCGGCGGCGCAGGCCGCTCCACAACACAGCACCGAAACAAGCGCAAACACGAGGATTCGCATGATGGCCTACCTTTCCGCTTAGTCGCGTCACTTCCCCTGTCAAGACCCCCATAGTTGAGGGTATCATAGATGAGCCCCCTTCGCCAGCCGGCCTCGCGGCGCCACAGCGAGAAAAGGCGCTACAGAACCCATCCTTTGCACAGCCCTATTCCGGCTTCAATCGCGTTCTTGTCGCGTTTGAGGCGATTGCTCTGTCACGCTTCACGCAGTCCACTATGCACTGGAGGCTTCATGCTATGATTCGACAAACCGGTAACGCGAATCGGTAACACGCCCCGGGCAGACGCTCCGGGAAACACAGAGCGAGGTATGCGCATGACGGCGGGTGAAGCGATGAAACGCGTGGTGGTCATCGACACGGGCTATGACTTGTACGACCAGGAAGAGGCGTGGCTTGGCGAGGCTGGCGCGTCGCTATCGGTGTTCGAGGGCGGCCGCCACGACCGCGAGGCGAAGGCCGCATTCTGCCGCGGGGCGGACGGTGTGTTCGTGCGCTGGACTGAGATTGACGGCGCATTCTTGGACATGGCTGGCGGCATCAAGGCCTTGGTGCGCTACGGCGTGGGGTACGACAACGTAGACATCGGCGAAGCCACCCGGCGCGGGATCCGTGTGTGCAATGTGCAGGGCTACGCCACGCATTCGGTGTCGGATCACGCGCTGGCCCTCATACTCGCGTGTCTACGGGGACTGCGTGTCGGGCAGTCGCAGCTTCGCAGCGATTACGGCGCGCCGCCCTTTGACATGATGCCGGAACTGAAGGACCTCACGCTGGGGATTCTGGGCCTGGGACGCATCGGCGGGGCCCTGTGCTCGAAGGCCCAATCGCTGTTCCAACGCGTCATCGCTTGCGACCCCTACATCGCCGCGGAACGCTTTGTTACCTTGCACGCGACGCCCTGCGATTTCGACACGCTGTTGCGCGAGAGCGACGTGTTGAGCGTCCACTGCAATCTAACGGACGAGACGCGCGGGTGCTTCAGCGAGGCCGCCTTCGCGCGAATGAGGCCCGGGGGCATCTTGATCAACACGGCGCGCGGCCCGATCATGGACGAAGACGCGCTGCTGGCCGCCTTGAATAGAGACCACCTCTACGGGGCGGGGATAGACGTCTGGTGCGACGAGCCGCCATTGGCCAACCGCGACGCGCTATTGTCGCATCCGCGGCTGGTGGGCACAGGACATTACGCGTGGTTTTCGAGCCCTGCGAGCCGTGAACTGCAACGGCGTGCGGCGGAGAACATGGTGGCGATGCTGCGAGGCGGCGTGCCGGAGGACTGCCTGAACGCGGAGGCGTTCGGCGGTTAGAGCAGTTTAAGTAATTCTGTGGCCACATCTGCTTGCTGTGGCCACAGAATTACTTAAACTGCTCTAGCGCACGAGCGCCAAGTCGCCCGGACGAGGGGCCAGCCGCGCGAGCGCGGCCTCATCCAATGTTCCGGGACATTCCCACAGACACACAGCGCCGGCTTCGATGACCTGGACAACGTGAGCGCGTGCGACTTCGCGGTGGCGTTCGCCGAGCCTGCGGAACACGCTGACGGGTTGACCAACGCACAGGCCCGTCTCGCGGGTGACGTTGATCGCAAAGAGCACTTGATGACGCCCCGGACCTTCGTCAATCCGGCGCACGGCGCCCACGAGCCCCGTCACGCGTGGGAGCGCGTCCTCGATCCATTCCGCCAACGCGAACACGCGGGCACGCAAGTCGTCGTGGCGGCCCCCACGGCTGGACACATATGCGGCACGCGCGGCCACGAGCGCCGCCGTACGCGCGTCGAGCAGTTTGGCCACCACCTCGACGCTGCCGTTATGGTCGACCACCGAGCCGCAGAGCAGGAAGTCGACCGGATGGCCGCGACGGGCCAGGTCGGCGACAACGGAAGCCGCGTCTTCCTGCGAAGGCAGCATCCACGGCCCCTCGTCCGAAGGTGCGGACAGTTGGAGCGCGCCGGCCGGTATGACGTTGAAACGGGCGTAGGGTTCCTGCTGGAGGGCCTTCTCGAGATCGGCGCGGACGTCGACGGCGGTTTCCGCAGCCAACCCCACGGCATCGAACGCAAGCAGGGCGATGCGGGGTTTGCTCTCAGGGTCGGCCAGATAGGTCGACCCCTTCGTGACGGCGGCCGTGGTGAAGTTGGGCACAGGCGGAGGGAGTTCCCTGGAAGAGTCGGGCACAGGCTTACCGCGCACCGCGGCGGCCGCGCGATCGCGCCATCGAGTCACGACGCCCGCTACGGGATCGTCACGGTCGGTGAAATCAGCCACCAACACTTCCCCCGCGCCATCCGGAACGATATCGGCCTTGAGGACCGGGTTGACGAAATCGCGCGCGGCGACGGTGACGGCCATGTGGGTGGAGGGCACCGTAACGAAAGCCTGGATTGGGGTTTCCTGACCCAGTGAAGGAGGCAGCAGGGCGCGGCCGCCAAAGGCGAGTTCCCGGATCAGGAAGTCATCGCGCACCACGCCGGAAAGGCGCACGAGCCGCGGCGCGTCCGTCTGTCCCCGGGGCAGATAGCAAGGCACGCGCTCAGCGCGGAGTTCGAACCGGGGCATGGCCTCATCAACCGGAACGCCGCTGGCGTCGAGGATGTGGACCGCTTGCTGGATGATCTCGAGCGCGCGCTCCGTGGGCTGGCGGTTATAGCTGAGCACGCAGAGGTCGATGGCTTCCTGGCATCTTCCGATGGCTGTGTAAGCGGCCGCCAACTCGCGCGACACGAAGTAATCGAGTGGCCGAAGTAAGACGGTGTCGTCTGGCGAGAGGGTATGGGCGCGTTCGAGCGCGGCGACGGCTTCGGGCCACAGCCCGCGCCGCACCAAGCCAAAACCGGCTACGTAACGCTCATACCCGAGCACGGCAAGGGCTTTCTCGTCGAGCGGGGGCGGCACAGGCGGCGGGACGTCTTCCGGCAGACCTTGCTCCGCCGCGCCGGCGGCCCACGATTGCGCGGAAGGCACGGCGTGAAGCGCGGGCACCGGCGCAAAGGCCTGGTCGATAGGCACAGCGCCTTTGAACAACCCAATGGCCATGAGAATGCCGAGGATAACGGCGGCGAGTGCGACTCCAACCCCGGCATGTTCGCCGCTCAGGACCGATGGCTCGTTGGGGGAAATTTCGTGTCTGAGGGCCACGCGGGCCCTGCGGATGCTGCGCGCCATCTTCTGGGCGGTGTCGAAACGTTTGCGCGGCTGGAGTGCGGTGGCGGAGGTAATGATGCGCACGACACGCCGGGGGGCGTCGGGACGCAGTTCGCGGACGGACCGGGCGATCGGGACGGCGTCTTCAGGGCGCGGCAACGGCTCGCCACATAGACAATGATAGAGAATCGCGCCCAGCGCATAGACGTCGGTTTTCGCGTCGCAAGCGAGGCCGGCCGTCTGCTCCGGCGCTTGGCACGCCGACGACGCGGCGTCGTCGGGGGCGGCGTCACGATAAAACTCCGCCAGTCCAAAATGGGCGACCCGAACGTCGAGCGAGTTGGCTTCGATCCGGATGTTTCCGGGGCGGATGTCGCGGTGCAGAACACCGTTCTCGTGGCCGAATTGGAGCGCGTGGGCGCACTGTTCGGCGATGCGCAGGGCCACGTGCAACGGGAGCCCCTCGGGATGATGGCGTAACAGCGCGGCGAGGCTGCCCCGGACACGCTCGAAGGCAAGGTAGCGCTGATCCTCATGGGCGCCGAAGTGGTACATGCTGACGATGTGGGGGTGGACACTGAGCTTGGTATAGCGCCGCACGCCGTAATCGAGGTGGGCCAGCGTGGCGGGGTCGGGGGAAGCTGGAACGAATTCGAGGACGGCCTCACGCGCTTGAAGTTCGTCGTAGCCAAGATAGGCGCGCCCGAACAAGGCCCGCTTGAGCCGATGACGCACGACATAGGAACCAACGCGGCACCCGATCAGGGGGTCGCCGGCCGGCGGACCAGCAGAGGCGGGTGCCACGGCACGCGAATCCGCCGCGTCTCCGTCGCCGGGCTGATTTGAATCGACCATCGCCGCTGCACACCCCTCCCACAGCCCTGCGCCTGCCCAAACGGCGGGCATGACCCACCGCGCAGACTGCAATGGAGTGTATCAGGGCGCAGCGCGAATCGCGAACGTCGCGTCCTGATACACTCAGTCATTCTGGCGAATCAGGTTCAACGCGCTCCCGGCTTTGAACCACGCGATCTGATTGGCGTTGTAGGTGTGCATCGCTTCTATGCTGTTGCGGGTGCCGTCCGCGTGCTGCAAGAGGACGGTCAGCGGCACACCCGGCATGAAGTTGGTGAGGCCGAGGACGTCGATGGTGTCGTCTTCCTGGACCAGGTCATAGTCGGCCTTGCGCCCAAATGTGAGGGCCAGCATGCCCTGCTTCTTGAGGTTGGTCTCGTGAATGCGGGCGAACGAGCGCACCAGCACGACGCGCACGCCGAGATGGCGCGGCTCCATGGCCGCGTGTTCGCGCGAAGAACCCTCGCCATAGTTCTCGTCGCCCACGACGACGGAGCCGAGGCCGGCGGCCTTGTACGCGCGCTGGGTGGCGGGGACTTCGCCGTACTCACCGGTGAACTGGTTCTTCACACAATTGGCCTTGCCGTTGAACGCGTTGATCGCGCCGATAAAGCAGTTGTTCGAGATGTTGTCCAGATGCCCGCGGAACCGCAGCCACGGGCCAGCCATGGAAATATGGTCGGTGGTGCACTTTCCGGTGGCCTTCAGCAGAAGCTTGAGCCCTTTGAGGTCGCTCCCTTCCCAGGGCTCGAACGGCGACAGGAGCTGGAGGCGCTCGGATTCGGGCGACACAACGACCTCGATCTTGCTGCCGTCCTCGGCGGGAGCCTGATAGCCCGGATCGCCGACGTCGAACCCCTTGGGCGGCAACTTCTCGCCAGACGGCGGGTCGAGTTTGACCGGCTCACCAGCTTCGTTGGCGAGGGTGTCGGTGATCGGATTGAAGGTGAGGTCGCCCGCCAGCGACAGCGCGGTCACTATCTCGGGAGACGCGACGAAGCCGTGGGTATTGGGATTGCCGTCGTTGCGCTTGGCAAAGTTGCGGTTGAAGGAGGTGATGATGGAGTTGCGTTCGTTGTCCTGGATGTCCTGGCGCATCCACTGGCCAATGCAGGGGCCGCACGCGTTGGCCAGAACGGAACCGCCGATGTCCTCGAAGGCCTTGAGGAAACCGTCGCGTTCGACGGTGTAGCGCACGGTCTCGGAGCCGGGGGTCACGGTAAAGGCGGCTTTGGCCTTCAGTCCCTTCGCGGCGGCCTGTTTGGCCAACGACGCGGCGCGGCCGAGGTCTTCGTAGGAGGAATTGGTGCATGAACCGATCAAGCCTACCTTCAGTTCGGAGGGATAGCCCTTGTCGCGCACGGCGCCGGCAAACTGCGACAGCGGCCACGCAGCATCCGGCGTGAAAGGCCCGTTGATGTGCGGCTCAAGTTCGTCGAGGTTGATCTCGATGACTTGGTCAAAGTACTCGCCGGGGTTCATGTAGACTTCGTCGTCGCCGCGCAGGTACTCCGCCACGTGGTTGGCGGCGTCGGCAACTTCAGCGCGGCCGGTGACTTTGAGGAAATGCGACATGCTGGCGTCGTAGGCGAACAGCGAGTTGGTCGCGCCGATCTCGGCCCCCATGTTGCAAATGGTGGCCTTACCGGTGCAGGAAATCGTGCGCGCGCCTTTGCTGAAATACTCGACGATGGCGTCGGTGCCGCCTTTGACGGTGAGGATGCCGGCCAACTTGAGGATGACGTCCTTGGCGGAGGTCCATCCGCTCAGTTCGCCGGTCAGTTTCACGCCGATGAGTTTGGGGAACTTGAGTTCCCACGGCATGCCGGCCATCACGTCGACCGCGTCCGCGCCGCCCACGCCCACGGCCACCATGCCAAGCCCGCCGGCATTGGGGGTGTGCGAATCGGTGCCGATGATCATGCCGCCGGGGAAGGCGTAGTTCTCGAGCACGACCTGATGGATGATGCCTGCGCCCGGCGCCCAGAAGCCCATGCCGTACTTGTTAGCAACGCAGGACAAGAAGTCGTAGACCTCGCGATTCAATTCGAGGGCCGCAGGCAGGTCGGTGCGGGCATCTTTCTTGGCGATGATGAGGTGGTCGCAATGGACGGTGGACGGCACAGCGGCTTTGTCTCTTCCGGCCTGCATGAACTGCAGCAGCGCCATCTGGGCGGTGGCATCCTGCATGGCGACGCGGTCGGGGGCAAATTCCACGTAGGACTCGCCACGCACAAACGGCGTCTCGGGAAGTTCGTTCCAGACATGCGTATATAGGATTTTTTCGGCCAGCGTAAGCGGACGTCCCACGAGACGTCGGGCGGCTTCGACTCGGGCCGGGAGAGCTTCGTAAACGCGGCGAATCATGTCAATATCGAACAGCATGGAGGTTCCTCAAATTGGATTCTGCCCCGAATGAGCCCGGATATAGTACATCATGAGCGCGGTTTGGGACAAACCGCCCGCGGGTCAAGCAGAGGGAATGGCGCCTATTTTCGGCCGCGGTAGGTGTGGGCGCGATCACTGAGCCAAATGCACTGCGCCGCCAGCCGCTCCATCCATTCCATTGCGTCCAGACCGGCAATGCGCCCACCAAGCTGAACCAGTTGGTAGGACACGGTGGCCACGTGTTTCACGCCGACGGCGTAGGGCAGTGCCAGGCGTTCATAAGCGGATAGCGACCGGTACATTTGGTAGTAGTCGAGAACGGTGTTGGTGCGCAGGTCGAGAAGATCGGCGTCGCTCGACGTACGAATGCATAGGTTCGAGATGCCGTAGGCAAGGTCTTCGAGGTAACAGCCGCTGCCGGCGAATTCGAGATCGATGATCGCGGCGAGACCTTCCTGGTCGAACAGGAGGTTCCCACCGTGCCAGTCACCGTGAATAAGACCGGTCTCGAAGCGGCTGCGGGCCTCCAAACTGAGGGCCTCGGCCGCGTCGTGCAGGAACAGGGCGATGGTGTTGCAGTACTTGGTGGCCGTGTTCTCGTCGCCGATCTGTTTGGCGAGGTCGAAGAGCTTGGCGAAGGAAGCACGCGGCACCTCGCTGAACCGCCACATGCGCGCGTCCCGGGGCGGGCAGGGGAAGTCGCGGCAGACGCGGTGCATTCGTCCAAGGGCCTTGGCGGACACGGCGAGGGTGCCCGTGGTGATCCGCATGGGCACGGCTTCGATGAACCGCTGTAATTCGAGGGCCCAGGTTTCGAGTTCGACGATCCCTTTGCCGTCCTTGGCGCGTTGGATCAGCGCAACGGGCAGGCCGTGGCCGTGCAGGTGGCTGGAAAGGCGGTGCTGAAACCGGAGCGCATCGAGGATATGCGCGTCGGTCTTGTACGTCTTGACAAGGAAGGTTCCCATCTCCGTCGTGACCACCAGCTTGCGGTGACGGCGCTGGTGGGCCTGCGGAAGCTGCTCGATGGACTCGATCGCGCCCACGTCGTAGTGTTGACGTATGACGTCGGCGAGTATTTCGAATCCACTGGGTTTCTGGGTCACGGTACCAATATTTCTTTCTCCGATTCGAGGTTCTGGAGCAAGTCTGCTTTGTTGAACCACGTGGGTTTGAAGATGCGATTGGCGTAGAGCTTCTCACCCTGGTCCATGTAGTGGGGCGATTCGGGGTCGCCGCTCTGGCCCCAGTTGATCAGACTGTAGGATTCGATGCCGTCTTTGTGCATGAAGGACAGCATGACGGCGCTGGAACCGTTGTAGCCGACGTACTTCCCGGAACCTTTCTCCAACTCGCGCCCGGCCACGTCCATTACCGTTTCGGTGTGGTTGCGCTTGCCGGGACCGCGTCCGAAATCGGCGGCGGGACACGGGAAATACTGGCCGCCGCGCCCGATCAGGTTGATATCGCCCCAGACCACGTCAAGCGTGCCGTAGGTCTTCTCGATCTCGAAGATCGCCGCGGACAGATACTCACGCAGCTTGGCCTGACCCTCAGGCGTGAGGGGTTTGCCGTCGGCGAGGGCTTCGATATCGACCCCCTCCTCACGTTCGCATTTGAGGCGCCAATAGCGGATCAGGGGGCCGGCGGCGCAGTCGGGGGTGAACTGTCCGTCCCACTCGAGGATGGTCTTGACGGCCTTCGCGAAATCGGCGTTGCGCATCTTACCGCGCGCGGCGGATGCGATCTTGGGTTCGGCATCGGGGGTAGCCGGCGTCTCGTAGACCGCCTCGCGCAGGGCCTTCTGCCACGGCTCGGCGAGCAGGTCGTAGATGTTGAGCGTATACTCCATCGCCTCTTCTTTGGTGATGGAGTCGTCGGCGTCAAGCAATTGGAGAAGGCGCTTGCCGCGCGGGCTGTCCTGGTCCCAGGTAACGTTGTACAGGTAGGGATAGCGCGCGTACTTCTCTTCGGTCAGAGGCGAATCGCGCATCATGACCGCGGGACTCACGTTGCAGTTCTGAAAATACCCCTGTGGGGGATTCTTGATCTGGACGAGATCTTCGATGGGATGGATGCCCAGCCATTTGGTGGCTTCGATGCCGCCCGGGACGGGGGCCGACCAGTTGTAATCACCCTCGGGCCGGATGGGCACGCGGCCGGTACGGACGTATTGGATGTTGCCGTCGCGATCGGCGAAGAGCAGATTCTGTTCCATCATCTGGTTCATCGCGAGGGCCTGATAGAACTCCTCACAGTTGCGCGAGGTGGACATCTTGAACACCTGTTCGAAGAACCCCGTGGCCTTGAGGTACGGGGTGGCGCCGGTGTAGGCGATGCCCTTTTCCTCGTCGGGGAGATCGAGCAGGGGACCGTACTCGGTGTAGAACGCGGGCCGCACGACGGAGACGTCGTCTTTGACGTCGATGGTGATGACTTTGGCCTCGAAGGTCTTCCACTCGCCGAAGTAGTCGTATTGCATCACGTTCTTCGGGTTGAGGCGCACCATGTAGACGTCGGAAGTGTCGGGGCCGCCGGTGGTGCAAGCCCACGCGACATAGGCGTTGTGGCCCAACGCGAGCAGCGGCGTGCCCGCGAGATAGAATCCCGAATGGTGGATATCGCCTGCGTGCAGACGAGCTTCGTAGAACACGGCCAAGCCTTCCCACGTAAGATGGGGGTCGGTCATGTGGATGGCGCAGCCCTCGGCGGAACGCGACGGGGCGACACAGAAACCGTTCGAACCGAAACCGGGCGCTTCGTCGCGATTGTTGAGATCGTCCATCAGCGTGCCCAACGGCCACTGGAAGATCATGGCGCGTCCGATGGCGGCGCACTGCCATCCCTCGAGCTTGAGCGCAAACTCAGGCTTGCGGTCGGGATGTTCGGCGGCATACGCCTCGACGCCCGCCATGAAGCTGTCGCAGGCCTTGCGGATGTGGTCCGGAGCGACCTCCCAGTACTCGCGGCAGGTCTGCTCGTTCTGCACCATGCGCAGCACATAATCCATCTCGACGTGCTCGGGGCCGAAGGCCTCGGCCATGCGTCCCAGCGCGGTCCGGACATTCCGGTAGATGTCGTCGAGCCGGTCTTCGGCTTGCGCGTAACCGAGGGCGTAGGTGGCCTCGGGGAGTGTGTCGGCGTAAACGTGGGGCACGCCCCAGATGTCGCGATAGAGCGTGGCCTTGCCTTCCGCCACGGCGTCGGGCGCCACGCACACCCCAACGCAACACGCAATGACCAGCCCCAATGTACCCATTTTCAGCATTGCTTGACGCATATCGGTCTCCTTACGCGCTCCTGTGCTCGGCGGCGGTGACGCAGTCCGAACACCGATTTTAGGCCCGAAGCCTATGATAGAAGATGCGGGGCCGGTTTGGTAGCGATTTCTTGGGGGAAGTCGCTGGACACGGCAATTCTCGACTGTGGAAACTCGGGGCAAATGCTATTCATAAACGACTCTTGCCGCACCCGAGTGAGGAAGCTGGAATATTGGAGTCTACTTGGTCTCGTAGGTGATGATGTTCTCGGGGTCGATGTGTCCGGTGCGGATGACGGCGACGGTGAGGCTGTCGCCGCGAACGGCGATCTGCATGTAGTGGTAAAACCAGCCTTGTTCGGGGGTGCGATCCTCGCGCAAGGGCGCGCCGACACCGCCGGTGATGAAGTATTGGACACCGTCGCGGGTGCGGGATTTCTCGTATTTGTGGGCGTGGCCCGCGAACACCATGTTGACGCCCCGCTCGGCCAGAAGGGGGTGGACCTCGTCGAGCCAGTTGCTGTCCTGTTCCTGCCACAACGGTCTGTGGACATACACGAACTTCCACTTGGCGCGGCGGTGGCGTTTCAGGTCCTTCTTGAGCCATTCGAGCTGGTCGCCGGTGATGTGCTTCATCTCGCCCACGAGGTCGGAACACAGCACGGCAAAGTAGGCATTCTTGTGGGTGAAGCTGTAGTAGAGGGGGCCGTACCGCTCTTTGGCGATTTTCTGCGATACCTCGTCCCAAATGTCGTGGTTCCCGAAAACACGGTACCAGGGTACTTCAAGACCGGCCGATACCCGTTCGAACTCGTCCCACATTCGCCCGACGAGCTGCGGGTCGTCGACATAGCCCAGAATCAGATCGCCCACGTTCACCGCAAGGTCGGGGTCGAGGAGATTGATCTCGTCAATGGCCCGAAGGTACATGAGGGGCTGTTTGACGGGCGTGTCCTTGCCGGGGCGGTTGTCGCCCATGACGATAAAACGCCAGGCGTCTTTCTCGGCGAAAGCGGTTGCGTTGAGGCAGACGAGGGCGCAAAGGACAAGAGCAAGAATGGCCCGGCGGCTGAAGGTGTTCATGGCACTGTATCCTTGAGTTGGCGGGTGCGGAAATGTAGACAACGGCCCGCGATCATGGCGATAAACATCGTTGATTGACATTTGAGCAGATTCCATTGAAGGATTTCAATCGAGCGAATCAAGCTGTGATTTTGGGGACACAAGGGCGCTATCACCCACCGTGATAGTACACCTTAATTGATCGTTCCCACGGCGGACCGTGTGAACGAGACAATCTGTACGGGCACAGTTGACCGTAGCCAGGGAACGGACTAGACTGGGCGGGAACTAGCCCGTGGTGGTCACAGGCAAGTCTTTACGGGAAATGTTGGATTGAAGAGACGGAACACATGAAAACTCGCGGATTCACACTGATTGAACTCTTGGTTGTTATCGCAATCATCGGTATCCTGGCGGCAATCCTGCTGCCGGCCTTGGCGCGTGCCCGGGAGGCAGCAAGGCGCGCGAGCTGTGCGAACAACTTGAAGCAGATGGGCATCGTTTTCAAGATGTACGCCAACGAGAGCAAAGGCGCGAAGTTCCCGCCCATGGACGTGGCCCACTTCGGGTTCGGTCTCTATGAGGAAGGGATGCCGCGACTGCTGGCGCTACGCTGGAACGCGGTCTATCCCGAATACCTCACCGATTGGAACGTTTGCGTATGTCCCTCGGACTCCGATGCGGGCACGGTGTTCGACGAACTGGACACGGTTCTGGCTGGGCGAAGTCTGGTGCTGACTCCGGCGGATTACTCGAGGCTTGCCACCACCGTGACGGTGACGAACATCGGCGACTACCTGAATGTGAAAGGCGCCCACTGGTCGTATTTCTACTGGGCGCATTCGGTCACCGACAATTTCGAGTTGGAGGCCACGGCCGGCTATGTCGTCTCACACAAGGGCGCCGGCCTGAGCCAGTGGAACGAAACGCATACGGATATCGATTGGGACGTCGAGGACGGCCAAGGCAACGGTGGCAGCGGCGTCCTATACCGAATCCGCGAAGGTATCGAACGGTTCTTCATCACGGACATCAACAACCCGGCAGCCTCAGCCAAAGCACAAAGCACCGTCCCGGTCATGATGGACATCATCTCGGGGTCGCAACCGGGCACAACGGGTTCGTGCAACCACATCCCCGGCGGCAGCAATGTGCTTTACATGGACGGTCACGTGGCGTTCCTCCGGTACCCGAATGTGTACCCCCTGACGCCATACTTCACCGACATGATTGGCAACGGTCAGGATGACGACTACTTGGATTGGTAGGGAGAAGACCGATGAAGAACGTACGAGCCATAAAATCCGCCGCTGTCGCCGCAATGGTTGCATTGGCGTTTGGATTGGTCACGAGTGGCTGCGGCGGCAGCGACGAGAACCGAATCCAAACCGCTATCAAGACTTGGAAGGAAGGCGCCCTGGCCAAGGACGTGGACAAGATCATGTCTATCGTCTCCGGCGATTTCTCACACGATGGCCAGGCGTATGAAGCTGGAAGCAAGGCGGAACTGCGGAAATACATTGCCGGCACAATCGAAGAGGGAGGCTTCGACGGTGTCGAGGTGAACCTTGACGACATGAGAATCGATATTAAAGGCGCCGAAGCTGCCGTCTATCCTATTGAATGGGGGACGCCCGACGGTTCCACCATGATCGAGCTGATCTTTGCCAAGGAAAAGGCCGGTTGGCGATTGATCGACATGGCCATTGGGGGAAGAAACGAACGCAGGGGCATGCCGAAAAACGCGGCCGAGACCATGGCCCGGTTTGATGACAACGGCGACGGTCAGATCTCGACCGACGAGATGCCGGAGCCCCTGCGTAAACGTGCCATGCTCATCGACGCCAACGGCGACGGCAGCCTCACCGAAGAAGAACTCGACGCGGCCTTCCAACGAAGAGGGGCTCGCCGCTCAGACAAACCAGGGAAGATGATCGAAAATCGGGGATCGACGCAAGCGGCGGGCCCTTCGGGCACCAAGACGATGTCCCCGACTTTCCTGGTGGCACGGGCTTCCAGCCTGTGAACCATGGGCAGGATGCCCATGCCACGCTGATCCTCCGCGAGAATCGGTGTCACTGGCAGTCGAGCGGACTTTTTCAACAGATCCCCTGTCCCTATTCATGAGGGCCAGACAAGGCGATGTGTGACGCGAAAACGCTCATCCGTCGCTTCCTGGAAATCGACACGCCGAATCGGTGCGAACTGGGCTCCTGATGAAATATGGTAGAATACGTGCCAATCACAGGAGGGTACAGCATCCCACCCGGAGGTTCGTGTTCCGCAGGACACGCACCGCGCGCCACACGTCCCGTGTGCTTAACCGCCGCCAACGACACGGAGGATTCAACATGTCTCATTCGACCATTCGCCGGCTAAAAACGGGGACTACCGTAGTCAGCATCGCCTTGCTGGCGCTTTGCCTGTATGGTTGTCCACCCGTCACCATCGCAACGGGAACGCTTCAGTTCATCAACAACACCAGCTACTCATGCACCGCCTTCTACGCATCCCCCAGCACGAACACAAACTGGGGATCCAGCGTCTTGTCGAGTTGGGTGGCATCGGGTAGCACGCAGAACATCACCAACATACCGGCATCGACGCTCTACGATTTTCGCGCGGTATTCAGCAACGGCTCTGAGGCCCAAGTCATGAGCCAGACCTTTGCCGCTGGTGAAACGCGCAGTTGGACACTCACCGATGGCAACCTGACAGCCGGCGGGCCCACCCAGACCATCCTCGACCTGGAACAAGCCGCGTTCGACGCCATCAACCTGGAGCGTGTCAACGCGGTGCCGACACGCACAGCCCTCATCATGCGCAACGACATGCGCCTGGTGGCGCGAGCCCACAGCGAAGACATGGCCGCCAACGACTTCTTCGCCCACGTGAATCTGGCCGGCCAGGATCCCTTCGACCGTATGGCGGCCGCGGGCATCACCTACACGTCCGCCGCCGAGAACATCGCCTGGAGCACCTACCCCAGCCCGGTCCCATATGTCGTCGATGACTGGATGCTCAGCACGGGGCACCGCACGAACATCTTGAACGCGAATTACACGCACACGGGCATGGGTGTGGCCGTCAACGGCACCGGGAAGTACTACTTCACGCAGGTGTTCCTCGGCGGCTCCAAGAGCGGCGCCGAGGCCGGTGAACTCAAATTCCTCACGTTCTCACTGCCGGCGGAATCGGTAAGTGCCTTGCGGGGGAATTGAGTCTCTCAGCCTTGTCCTCGCTGGCGCAGCTGCGGCCACAGAATTGCTTAAACTGCTCTAACGAAGCGCCACGCCCACATCGCCTATCGAGACGCGCTCGACAACGCCCGTGGCGCCACCGACTTGTTTCGCGCCATCTTCCGGGAAGATGAGTTCAACGTGCTCGGTCTCGGAGGCAAGGGTTATCTCGAGCGTTCCCACGCGCATGAACTTGGCCTTTGCCAACATCACACGTTCCACGCCCGAAGGTCCGAACGTTACGACTCCCAGTTCGCCGTTTAGTTCGATGTCGTGTTTGGGCTCCAGCATCGCCGCACCGTGACCACCAGGGGCCATCAAGCACACGTCGTACCGGCCATCGGCTCGATCGACCTGCAGGCCTACGCAGGAATCCGGAAGGGCCTGACCATCCACCGCTTGCAGCGTGAGGCGGCTAATCCCGTCCAGCGTTCGCTGCCCTACGTACGGCTCGATGACGCTGACGAACACCGAAGCCAGCGATTCCTCCGACGCTGTACGGCGCACCATCAAGCGCGGTATCCACTCCTGCGTACCTTGCCACCCCGACGCGTCAATCCAGGCCTCTGCCAGCGCTACGTCCACCCCGGCCGTCAGGCCGGTATAGCGCATGTGCACGTCCTGCCCTTCGGGGATGTAATCGTGGTAGTTGTCGAGCCGCCAATCGGCGTTCCAACCGGGCTCGACGTGGCGCTGGCCTTTGAAGTCGCGCATGTCGGCCTCATGTCCATACTCGGGAAACGGCGCCGGGTCCAGGCCGGTCAGTTCGACGCTGCCGAAGTAAGAGTGGAAGAACAAGGCGTGATCCTGGCCACCTTCGACTGCGAAGACGTCGATCACGTAGTAGTCCTCGTCGTCGATATCCACCAGAACGGCCGTACGTTCGTAACGCGCCACGCCATACATCTCCGGCGAGGACGCGCGCATGGCGTGGACACGCTCACCGGGCGCCCACAACGTCATGGCGCCGTCGGCGCCTTGCTGGTTCTTGCCGTCCACGACCACGGTATTGTGCGCGGCCGTCATCGTGTACCAACGTGCTTTGGGAGCACGCCAGCCGCCATAGCCGACCGGCGGATAGCCAAAGTCCGGCATGAGGTCCAAGCCCTTGCCAAACAGTCCCAGGTTCAACCCGTCGGCATGGCTGTGGGCCCCATGCGAGTCGTAATCCATCCAGAGCGCACGCCGGTGCTCCCCCGCCCCACTGCGCAAAATGGCCAACCGCCACTGCTGCTTGTCAATGCTGGTCCGCTGGATGGAGGGACCGGCTTCGTCGATGATGGCTTGAACCTCCGCCTGCACAGCCGCAGGGTTCTCGGCAAAGAGATCGTACGGCAGATTGTCGACCGTGTTTCCATTCGCGTTGTAGACCACCTGCGCGAGCGCAGGATCCTGGGTAAGGCGATACATGTCCAGCAGGAATGTCCACATCGACGGGTCGGCCGTCACCTTCTGCGCCAGCGAGACGCCGCCGTACGCCGCCTCCTTGGCGCCGAAGCGGCCCGTGTCACCCGAACGCGGATAGTATTCGTCCAGACACCTCATGTCGACGTGGAACCGGTAAGTCTGGTGCAGGGCCGGGTGGCGTTCGTACACCGCTTGCAGGAAGTCATCCTCGAGCAGGCTGAACTGGGCCAACACTTGAGCCACCGTCCGCGGCGCGATAGTGGCATAACCCGCCATCCCCTTTTCGCCACTCACGCCGTCCACCGCCGTGGCCTTGTCGAGCATACCGTCTAGCAGTGACACCACCTCGTCGCGGTTCCCCGGCCAGTCGAGCACCGTCTTGATCAGCAGCAACGCGACATCCGTCGTGGGATAGTTGGAACGAATACGCTCGCCGTTGGCCAGCGTGTCGCGGAAGATACGTTCCTCGATGTTGCGCTGGATATCCGTCCACGTCCGTTTCGGGTTGCCGAGCCGATACTGCTCCGCCCGCTTCGACAGGTAGGCCACCAAGGCATCTTCCTGCCCCCTGGCCCCCTCGAACACGCGGTCATAGGCAAGGGCCAGGCGATGGATCTCCTGGCACGCATCGTGCCACGTGGAGACTTGCCCGCGATCGCCCTGGCGCTCGTAGACGATGCCTTGTTCTTTGAAGTCAAAACTAGGGAACACATCGGCGACACGATCGAACATGAGCGCGGCCTTGTAGGCGTAACGGGAATCCCCTGTTGCTACATACGCAGCGCTCAGGTTCACAATCCCGTTGACGATGAGTTTCTTCCACTGGCCGTAAATGAGATACGCGCCGATGAAGCGCCAGCGGTTTTCTTCCTCGTCCACGTAACCTTCGCCGTCGTCCACGCCGAACAACCGCAGGGGGTCGTCCGGGGCGGGATGGTCGGCGTTGAAGAGCAGCGAACGGTTGGCCAGTTTCGGGCGGAACACGCCGTGTTCGTCGAGCCCCGATCGATGGAATGCGCCGAAGTCGTTCGTCGGAAACCGCGCCTCGCAGTGCGGACATTGCACCTTCCAGCGATGCGCCCAAGGGTCCATCAGCCAGTTGTACATCTTCACTTCAGCCTTGCACGCCGGACAGAATCCGTTGGACCACACCATCCACGACCGCTTGATGTGGGGCCCGAACACCATTTCCCACAACTCGTCGTCCGACGCCTCCAGCCACGGCCGGGCACGTTCGACGGCCGCCGCCTGCGCCTCGGCCGCCCAGTCGTGCACCGCCACGTTCGCCCGCGCCCGGGCGATTACGGCCTCGGTGTAGAAAGCGCCCCCGGCTTTCAGATTCGGTTGCGCGGACGGGGTTCCTGCATCGGATGCGCCGAGCGCCGGTGTGGCGGACATAACGGCCAACGCCAGAATCGACAACGTCACGGTTCCCATGAGACCATTCCTTCCAATTGCCTGCAAGAACGTGCGCGAAGCTTGGTTCTGTTCAATACTACAGGATTCCCGCGCCGGACACGAGAGGTCGAAATCAGATGCGTGCGCCCTGCCCCCCCACGAATCCCCTTGACAGAACGTGGATTGAGGGCCACAATTATAGTGACGTGTGAAGATTGTGCAAATGGCAAGTCCATTAGAGGGGAGAAGTTTTCATGCGTAGCATAGCGTCCGTCAAATGGGCCCTTCTTGCGGTCGTCACCTGCCTCTTTGGATTGGGTGTTTTCCTTGCGCTCCCCGGCTGTCCGCCCCCGCCGCCCCCGGTCTATTTCGGGGACTCAGTGCGGTTCCTTTGCATGAACGTGCGGATGATACCGGAAACCTGGGACGACTTCTGCTGCGAGGAAAGCAACGAATGGCGGGCCGAGCAAATCGCCGATTACCTCAACAAATCCGACTACGATATCGTTGTTCTCAATGAGGTATTCGACGAGGATTCGCGGGACGCGTTCGAGAGTAAGCTGAAGTCGCGGTATCCGTCTTACGTGTACAAGATCGAGAACGGCAGTATGCAAGACAGTGGGCTGATGTTGTTCAGCCGATTCCCATTTGAATCGCTGCCGCCGCCCCAAGGCGCCTGGCCGGCCGGGGCGGACGCGGCAGATGTCGAAGCCTACAAGGACGGCGCCGAGTGGAACGACGCCATCGGTATTCTATACGCCGAGTGTGTCGAGGAAGACTGCATGGCCGACAAATCGGTGGGATTCGTCCGGATCAAGAATCCGGCCGGGCACCGCATCCTGAACGTGGCCTTCACCCATACCCAGGCCAGCTACGGCGAAGGCAATTGCCGGTGCGAGGTGGATTCGCGTACCTATCAGTTCATGGACATGAAGGACCTGATCCTCTATGTCCTTGGCAGCCGGTTCATCGATGAGGACGTCCTGCTGCTGGGCGATTTGAACGTGGACGGCGACCAACTCATGTGGGAGCGAGACAACAGCACCAACACGGGCTACTACGCGATGGAAGAGTGCAATCCCTACCTCGCCGGCGAAGAATTTTCCTGTCAGAACAACCTCTGGGAATGGATTATGCGATTCGACACCGGCGGGCAGTTCTTCACCGACTCGATGTTGGACGCTTGGGTGTTCGAGCAGTCGCCGTATGACGCCGAAGATCCGTTCGACCGCGGCCTGACGCAGGGGTTGCCCATCGCCGGTGAACGCCTGGACTACGTGTTTCGGAACCGCCCGGCCAACCAGCAGTGCGCCATTCAACACTTGAGTCTGGAGCGCGAGGCGCGCAAGGCGGGCGGGGCGTTTCTCAGCGACCACCTCGGGTTGCGGATCGATTTCAACCGGTGGTCGCCACGATGCAACGCGATCCAGGCGTATGAGCCGCCGATGGACACGCTGGTGCCCGGAGAGATCCAGTACCAGGGCAGCATGCAATGGTACCGGATCAACGAATCCGGGACCTATCTGTTTGGCGTCAACGGCGCAGGAATGGACTTCGATGTCTACGAGGCGAAGGATCTGTCCACCCCGGACCCGCAGTACTACAATGAGACCGGAACCATCGAGGTCGCTTTTGTCGGCGGGCCGCCCATAGAAATTCCCGCAGACAAATACGTGCTGCCGGAGGCGCCGTTCTACATCCGCGTGTTCCACGAAGACCGCTCCCAGACGGGCAACTATCAGTTTGTCGCACACAAGGCGAACGGAGCGAGCAAAGAGGACGCGATTGTCCTTCTGCCCAGCGCGGACTGGGAGAAATATGAAATGCCCCCGAGTGCCCCGCTGAACCCGGACGACGCCGTCTGGTTCGAACTGCACGTGGAAAAAGCCGACAGTGGCGTACCTCAGGAGTTGAATTTCTATGTGTCGAACCTCCCCGAGGACAACGTGGACGTTGAGTTGCGGGCGAGTAACGGGGTGGATGTCATCCGTGAATACACGACGCCGGTAGCAGACCCGGAGCCACCGGATGGTCCGGGCACGTTGCGGTTTTTTTTCGACCCGACCGATGCGGAGACCGGGGATGGCCGCCTTTACCTACTGGTGAAACGCGCACAGGTGAAACCGCTCGAGTTCTGGACGCGCTGGGACACCAACCTCACCGTGATCCACGCTGACGTAATACCGGGCGCGGTCGAGGAGATGATGATCTGCTTCGAGGAGACCGACCTGAAGAAGTCCATGCCCAAAGAGGATGGCGCTTCCGTGCTCAAACAGGGCGGGCTGGACGAGATCTATCTCACCATAACCGTGGATGGCACATCTCTGGCGAACGATGCCTACATTGGCCACTACGACGATGACTACACGTATGATCTCGAGCCCTGGATTGGGACCAGGCGATACCTCGACCAAGTCGTCGTGACGCTCCGCGACGATGACGACGGAAACGATGACGACTACTTCAAATTCACCATTGGAGCGCTCCCCCGAGAAGAAAGGCAGAGACTCGGCGAGGCGCCCTCGATCGCCGACAACGACGGGGAATACGGGCTAACCTACAATCGCAGCCGGACCCTCAAGCAAAAACCATAGGCGTGGAGGTCCCAGTCCGTAGATAGATTACCCCGCCAAAAGTCGGTACGGATGAGCCCGAAGGGCTCTTTGGAGTGCGCAAGCTTGCTTGCGCTTTCGCTAAGGAAGCTTGCTTCCGG
>JAACEL010000478.1 GCA_011682535.1 Nitrospiraceae bacterium
AGACCAGGACATCGCCATCGAGATCGACTACGAAGGAAGCATGAACCGCAACGCCTTCATGGAGTCTTGGATGACCCCGGACGAAGCCGTGCTGCCTATGCTCTCCTGCTGGTATCCACTCGATCTCAAGAGCTTCTCCGAGTTCACCTGCGGGGTAACCGTCCCTGACGGTTTCGATGTAATCGCCCCCGAAAACGCCACCAGCACCCCGGCGGAACATGGCGCACGCCACGTCGCGTGGCAGGAACCCCGTCCGCTGCTCGGCGCCACACTCGCAGCCGGACGCTTCCGCCGGGAAGACCATGTCCATGGAAACATCCGATGCCGCGCCTATTCGCCGGGCCAGGGTGTCCCCGGCTCCGAACGGTTGCTTAACCTGATGGGCGAAGCCCACAACACGCTGTCCGCTTTCTACGGTCCCGACGGATTCTCCTCGCTCAGCGTCCTGGTCAGTCCACATGCCGCGCGTCCATTCCATGGCGGCAATGCGCTCCTCGTACTCCCTGCGGAGGAGATCCCCAATACCCCCGACGGACTCGTCCATGTCGCCCGGCTCGTCGCCCGAAACTGGTGGGGAGGCACCGTCTCCGGTCGATGGTTCACTCCACGCCCCGAAGCCGGGGCGTGGCTGGTTGAAGGAATGGCTGAATACAGCGCGTGGCGCACCCTCCGCGAACGCCGCGGCCGGAATGCCTACCTGCGTTTCATAGAGGCGCAACGCCCCGCCTCGCGAGTGACCCAACCCCTGCGCGACATCTCCCTCCTGCAGACAGTCCTCGCCGACGCCTCCACCCTCAACAACCTGCGACTCCATGGGGCTCGAGTGGCCTTGGTGATGGAGGAACTGGCTGGCCGCGACGCCTTCACGGCAGCCTGCCGCAACTTCCTCGACGTCAACCGCCAGTCCACCGCCCACTACGCCTCCTTCGTTCAGGAAGCGGAGTTAGCCGCCCAACGCCAGCTCGGCGAAGACTTGCGCATTTGGTTCGAACTGACCGGCACGTTCGACTATGCCATCGACGACGTTCGCTTCACCGCTGACCAAGCGTCCGTCACGCTGTCAAGCCCGGGCAACCTCCCCGCCACCATGCCTATGGATCTTGCGTTCGTCGGCGAGAACAATGTGGACTTCCGTCATATCGACCCCGTTGCGGCGCCCCAGGCCGAATTCACGCTCGACTTCCCCATCAAACGCGTTATCCTGGATCCTTTCTTCAAGCTACCGGACGCCAACCGGGGCGACAACGTGTGGCCGCGCTCCTGGTGGCCGGAGTCCCTGACAACAGCCGCCTCCGGAAAAGTGTGCATATCCGCACGTTCGGAATGGCTGGGGCAAACCGACACCCTCGTCATCACCGGCAAGGACGCACAATCCATTGAGCAGATACGCCTGACGATGCCACTCACGCACCCGCCGATCTGGTCGCCGGACGGCGCCCGCCTCGCCTTCGCAACGGATCGCCCGTACATCTGGAGCGAAGCGGGCCTGGCCGAGTCCCCCGGCCCATACCCCGGCTGGCAGCCCTCCCTCACGCCGCGTGAGCATCTCCCGGAGTTGCCCTACGAACCCCGCGGCCTATCCGCGGCTCCCAAGCCAGGCCGCCACATGGCGTGGCGCGATCCCAGCGGCCAGGTACGCATCGGGGACAACGCCCCGTCCGTCCCGCGCCACGTGCGCGTCGATGGGGAGATTCTGTCTTTCGGCTGGGTGGGCGCGGACACCCTGGCCTGCCTGTCCGCCAAGACGCGTCCGGAACTCCCGATGCGCTGCCACGCCGAGTACGCGCTTTGGCTGGTTCACGCCGGCACACTCGAAGCCGAGCGTCTGCCACTGACTCTGTCAGCCCGGTGAGGAAGACGACGCTACCCCTTGACGGCTCCTAACTGAATGCCCCGCACCAAGTGCTTCTGCATGACGACGAAGAGGATGATGAGCGGCACGATATTCATGACGGACGCGGCCATGATGAGATTGGTCTGACGGCCGTACATGGTGTCGAAGTAGAGCATGCCGATCGGCAGTGTGCGCAGATGCTCGCTCTTGATCAAGACCAACGGCCAGAAGAAGCTGCCGTAATTTCCCATGAACGTAAAGATAGCCAGCACGATCAACCCCGGCCGCGCCAACGGCAGGATGATGTCCCAATAGACTTGGAAGGCCGAGGCCCCGTCGATCGTAGCGGCCTCGTCGAGCGAGCGCGGAATCGTCAGCATGAATTGGCGCAGCAGGAACGTGCCGAAGGCCGTGAAGGACGCCGGCACGATCAGCCCCGCGTATGAATCCAGGAAACCCAGCTTCACCATCAGCGTATAATTGGGGATCATGGTCACCACGCCGGGGATCATCATCGTAGCCAGATACAGCTTGAACACGTGGTCGCGGCCCGGCCACCGCAGGCGGGCGAACGAGAACGCCGCGAGCGAACTCGTGAAACACGCCATCAACGTCACCCAGCCCGCGATGAAGAGGCTGTTGAAATAGTATTTCTTGAACGAGATATCTTTGTGATTGAGCACCTCGGTGTAGTTTTCCGGATGCCACTGCGTCGGGATCGGGTTGAGGCTCTGAACTTCGTCGAGCGACTTGAAGCTCGCCAGCATCATCCAACTGAACGGAAGCAGCGTAGTGCAAGCCACCCCCACGAGGACCAAGTGGTACAGCCCAAAGCGTCCACGCCGGAACCACCACTCACCTGCTGAACGCGATTTACTCATTGACGTATTGGCTCCCGAACCGCCAGTTGAAAAGTGTCACCGCGAATATGACTAGAAACAGGACCCACGCCACCGCCGAAGCATACCCGATCTGAAACTCCTCGAAGGCCTTCGTGTAGATGTAGTACGACAACGTCGTCGTCGTGCCGGCTGGACCGCCCATCGTCATCACGCGCGCCTGCTCGAACCCGCCCTGCAAGCCTCCGATGAAACTCATGATCACGATGAAGAACGTCGTGGGCGCCAACTGCGGCCACGTCACATGCCGGAACAGCGACCATTTCCCCGCCCCGTCTATCGACGCGGCCTCGTACAGTTCCTCAGGAATGTTCGAGATGCCCGCCAGATACAACAGCATGTTGCCCCCGCCCGCCGCGGTCCAGATCCCCATGATGATGATCGCGTCTCGAGCGCCCAGCCCGAATTGGGCTGACACGATTCGTACTTTCTCCGCCCCTAAGGCAAGCATGTTCTTGGTGGACGAAAGCCATGTCGGGGCTTCGACGCTACTGGCTCCAATCCACTTGAGAACCGTTTCGATGGCCACGTTCACCGGTCCGAAATCGGGGTTGTACAGCGCCTTCCACAGGATCAGCATCGCAACGCCCGCCGTGAAACTCGGCAGGTAGAACAGCGTCCGGTAGACCACCATGCCCCGCAGCTTCTGACTCAACAGCACGGCCAGAAACAGCGACGCCGCAATCGAAATCGGAATGCCCATCATCAGGTAAGCGGTGTTGATGGAATACAGCCAGAAGTCATCCTCCGTGAGGAGTTTCGCAAAATTGTCCAGCCCCACCCACCGCAACGGAACGGTCTTCATCAGATTCCAATTCGTGAACGAAGCTGCCAGAGAGAACGCCACCGGCCCCAGCGTAAACACAAGGAAACCCAGAAAGTTCGGGAGCAGGAAACAGAGGGCTGTGCCTATCGCCATGCCATTGCGCTTCATGGCGCGTCGTCCTCGTTGTCCCAGGCTTTTGGCGCGCCGTTGGCCACCGCCGCTTCGTAACGCTCTCGAAGTTCCGGATCCACCCCAAGCTGCTCGACGATAGCCTCGTTGATGTTGCGCGCCGCGTCACGCATCGCTTCCGCCCCCGTCTTCAGATCGGCACGCAACAGGTCGGCCTGTTTCAACAGGATACGCGCCACGGTCTGGCCCTGAACG
>JAACEL010000004.1 GCA_011682535.1 Nitrospiraceae bacterium
CGCGCAAGATTTTTGGCGTGCCCAACCAAAACCCACTGTTCACGATGATGGGCGAATCGGGGCTGGTCCCGCGCGAATTCGGCGACACCATCAAGACGGAGGTGGCATGGTTTGCGGTCGGCCCGGCCCAGTTCGCCACGCACCTGGGCGAGACCGCGCCCGAGTTCGCCACGCAGACGCGCGCGCTGATGGACACCGGCCCAAAGTTTGTGCTGGGACTGGGACTCGACCACCTCGGCTACATTTGCCCGGAGCGCTACTTCGAGAATACCGACGCCATCCCGCACGCCAAGTATCTCGTCAGCATGTCGCCGGGGCCGCAAGCGGGCGGAACGATGATGGACGCGCTGGCTGCGATTATCCCGTAGTCTCGTCATGTGGAGCGAAGGGTGTTGAAGGAAGGTTGTCGCTGTATTCCCAGATTGCCGCGGCGATCCCAAGGTCCACCACAGCGCACATAAAGGATTGCTGTCCCCGATTACCCTTTGCGCCCACAACAAGCAGGGAGGCTCTTGAACGCCGGGCTGTACGGCGCTATGATTCGCAAGCTGACCGGCGATTCCGCAAGCTGGTATGCAGGCGTTTCGTAAGGAGACCCCATGTCGATAATGACCCCATTGCGCCCCGAGCACGCCGTCATGGCCCGGGAGTTGGTAGGCGAGATGCACGCCCATGGCGGCTTGGCCCCGGTCGATCTGGAACAGTTCTGGGCCGATGACGAAGCCGCGCATGCCGCCCCCTTCGGCGACACCATTCCCCAAGTTCCGATGGGGTGCACGCTGACGGGTGAGTGCGTCTACGCCGAATTGGGGATCCAAGAGGACTTCTGGCGATACGAACACGACGAGGAATGGCGTCTGTCGCTCAATCGCGCCTACAACGACCAGGCCGAGGCAATCGTCGGACGCCGCATTCTGTCCGAGGATGCCTCCGACCCCACGCGTGCCTATCCGCCCGTCAAGGGGCTGCACGACGTGTTCGAGGCCCGAAACGAGTGGCACGATCAGTCCTGGTGGCTTCAGCAATCGGTCCACAACCCAGACGAGTTGGAGGCGCTGCTCGACCGCGTCGAGGCGCGGGACGTGCGGGCCTGCATCCTGCCGGAAAATTGGGACGAGGAGAAGGAGCGCCTGCTGGCCTTGGGCGTGAAGCCCGGCCTCTACCGCGGCCAGCGCGGGCCAGTCACGTTTGCCGCCTCCATCTACGGCCCCGAGAATCTGATCTTCCTGATCATGGAGCGCCCCGAACTGGCCGAACGTTTCAGCCGGGCTATCCTTAACGCCATGCTCGAGATCGGGCGTGTTCTCGACGAAGAAGCGGGCTACACCCCCCTAACCGCACCGCATGGGTTCGGATTCGCCGACGACAACTGCTGCCTGCTTCGTCCCGACATGTACGAACTGTTCGGCTACCCCGTGCTCAAGGGCATCTTCGAGCGCTACAGTCCGAGTCCTGAAGACTCGCGTTACCAGCACTCCGATTCCGCAATGGGCCACCTGCTGCCGTTGCTGGGCACGCTCGGCATGACGGGCGTCAATCTGGGGCCGACCGTCATGGTCGACGAGATCCGCCAACACCTGCCCAAAGCCGTCATCTACGGGCAGATGGCCCCGTTCACCTACAGCCGCAACGAGGAAGAGAACATCGTGATGGAATTGTTGCGTGACCTGGACATGGCACTCGAAAAGCGGGGGCTCGTGTTCGCGGCGGCAGGCTCCATCAACAACGGCACGCGCCTGACGAGCATGCGGCTGGTGATGGCGGCAATCCAGCGCTGGGGAAGGTATTAGTTTCTTGGCCTCGTTTGCGTTGTCAACACCCAGTGATTCTGGTAGACTTGCCGCGTTTCATCCATTCAACGGAGTTCGGTAGAAATGATAGAAGCGAAGTATGTGGAGCTTATTGCCACGGGGCTGTCGCTCGACCCCGCCAAAGTGGCAGCCGCCATTGAATTGCTGGACGCAGGCGCCACGCTGCCGTTTATCGCGCGCTATCGCAAGGATGCCACCGGCGGCATGACCATCGAGCAAGCCGAGGCGGTCGCCGACCGGAACAACTACTATATCGGCGTGACCAACCGCCGCAAGGCGGTGCTTGAAAACCTGGAAAAACAGCACAAGCTCACCGATGCGCTCCGCGAGCAGATCGAATCCGCCACCGACAAGACCCGCCTTGAAGACCTCTACATACCTTTCAAGTCGAAGCGGGCGACCAAGGCCACTATGTCCGAGCAGCAGGGGCTGGGCGAACTGGCCGACTTCGTGCTCAAGCAACTGCCGGGCCTTCAATCGATCGAGGAATACGCCAACGCGTTCGTGAAACCCGAGAAGGGCATCAGTTCGCCCGAGGAGGCCTTTGAAGGCGCGCTGTACATCCTGGTCGAACGCTTCGCCGCCGATCCGGACGCCCGCGCTGAAGTACGCAACCGGATGCTCCAGGAAGGCACGATCACCGCGCGGCCCACCAAGAACACCGAGGGCAAGCGGACGAAGTACGAGACCTATTACAATTTTTCCGAACCCGTGGACAAGATCCCCTCCCACCGCATGCTGGCGATAACGCGCGGCGTGAAGGAAGGGTTGCTGCGGGTCGACGTGACGCTCGACGATGAGAGGCTCCTCGGCGACTTGCTCCCGCGCTTCCTCAGCGAATCGGGCTCCGTTTTCGAGCAATACATCCGCCTGGCGTTACAGGAAGCGTACACGCGCCATCTGCGTCCCGCCATCGAAAACGAAGTGATGGAGTTGCTGCGCAAACGGGCCGACGACGACGCGATTCGCGTGTTTCGCGAGAACGCCCGCAACTTGCTGCTCTCGGCTCCGGCCGGCGCCATCGGCGTAATCGCCGCAGTGCCGACGCCGAAGAATGGCTGCAAACTGGCCATCCTCGATCCTGACAGCGGCTTTGTCGGCCACCAGACCCTCTTCCTCTCGGACGATGAGGCGGAGCAGTCTGCCAACGAACAACGGCTGCTGGCCCTGATCGATCAGCACGGTGTGCGCGGAATCGCCCTGGCGAACACTCAGGGAGCCGGCGCTATCACCAAGCTCGTCAAGAGCGTCATCGCCAAGAGCGAACGCGAGGACCTCTTCGCAGTGTCCGTCAACGCCGGGCCCGCGACCAGCTACGCGACGTCGCGTACCGGCCGCGACGAATTCCCCGACCTCGAGTCCGCCGTGCGTGAGGCCATCGCCCTGGGCCGCAGACTCCAGGACCCGCTGGCCGAGCTGGCCAAGGTGGAACCCCGCAGCATCGGCGTGGGCCAATATCAGCACGACATCAACCAGAAGCAGTTGCGCGAAGGCCTCCAACGAACCTTGGTCGCCTGCGTCAACGCCGTAGGTGTCAATCTCAACACGGCGTCGGCCCCGCTTCTGCGATACATCAGTGGCATTCAAATGGGCACGGCCCAGAACATCGTCGACGCGCGCGTCAAGGCCGGCGGCTTCACCTCTCGCGCCCAGTTGCTCGAGATCGACGGCATCGGGCCGAAAGTCTTCGAACAGTGCGCCGGGTTCCTGCGTATTCCAGGAACCGCCCAGCCATTGGACGCCACCGCTATCCACCCCGAGGCCTATGAAGACGTCGAACGGATCGCGCAGAGCATAGACACTTCCGTCGGCGGCCTGCTGGGCAACTCGGAAAAGATCGGCACGATCGATTTTTCCCAGTTCGAGACGGATACGCTCGGGAAGAAAGCCTTGGCCGACATCCGCCGGGAACTGCTTACCCCAGGCCGCGATATCCGGGCCAAGTTCAAAGTCCCCAAACTCGTCGAAGGCGTGTCCTCGCTCGACGACCTCGAAGAAGGCATGGAACTCGAGGGCACCGTCACCAACGTCACCAACTTCGGCGCCTTCATCGACGTGGGCGTGCAGCAGGACGGACTCGTCCACCTTTCGGAGATCTCGAACCGGTTTGTCAAGGATCCCCGAGACATCATCAACATTGGCCAGGTCGTCAAGGTCAAGGTGATCAAGGTTGACAAGGAACAGCCTCGCATCTCGCTGTCCATGAAAGCCCTCGAGCCCGCCCGGCCCAAGCGCCCGCCGCGCCGCCGCCCCGCCCGGCCTCAGGCGGGCGAAAAGACGGCACCAGTGGACGGCAAACCAGCCCCGGACGCCAACCAGCCCGAGCGTCCCCCGCGCCGCAGGCCGCGCGACGGCGAACGGTCCCGGAGCGATGGTCCCCCGCGCGAACGCGAGCGGCGTGAAGGCGGCGCGAAACGCGCTTCGGGCGGCAAAGGCGGCAGAGATTCCGGCCGCACCCAGCGGCCGCCCCGGCGCGGACGCGATCGCGGCGCCGCCATACCCAAGGGCTACAAGCAGGACGGCGGTGGCGAGCCGCTCAACACGTTGCTCGCGGACCAGCTTGCGGCCTTGAAGGACAAGCTTGACTCGTAGGCCCGAACGCCGGGCGGTTTCCGCGGAGATCTATCGCACCTAAATACTTAATCTCACAGCAGTTATGGGCGAACAACCCGTCATCTCTTGACTTTGAGCGGACCCCTGTGTTATTGTCCGCGCCACTCTTTTTCTCAACCCACGGGAAGTACCCCAGTCATTTGCGGGTATAATTGTAGGACCATGGCCGAAACGAACTACAAGGCGACAGTAAATCTACCGAAAACGGACTTCCCGATGCGGGGCAATCTCCGCAAACGAGAACCCGAACGCCTCGCTGCCTGGGAAAGCCGCCGCCTCTATCATCAGATGCGTGAAGCCGCCGCCGGACGTACGAAATTCGTGCTCCACGACGGCCCGCCCTACGCCAACGGCGAGCTGCATGCGGGAACGGCCCTCAACAAGATCCTAAAAGACTTCGTGGTCAAGTCCAAGCAGATGGCCGGATTCGACGCGCCCTATGTGCCGGGCTGGGACTGCCACGGTCTGCCGATCGAGTACAAGGTGCTCAGCGAACTGGGCAGTGAAGCCAAGTCGCTGCCCCAAGTGGAGGTACGCCGCCGCTGCCGGGCGTTCGCCGCCCGCTACGTCGACATTCACCGCGAAGGATTCAAGCGCCTGGGCGTGACGGGCGAGTGGGAGAACCCCTACCTGACCTTCAGCCCCGAATACGTGGCCACGATCGTGCGCGTGTTCGGCGAGATCTACCAAACCGGCGCAGTCAACAAAGGCCTCAAACCCATTTACTGGTGCGCGGACTGCCAGACGGCCCTGGCCGAGGCGGAAGTCGAGTACGCCGACCATGTGTCGCCGTCGATCTACGTCAAGTTCGAAGCCCTCGACCCCGTGCCGGGTGTCGAGGGTAAGGTGTCCTACGTCATCTGGACCACCACCCCCTGGACGCTGCCCGCCAACCTCGCCATCTGCGTACACCCCGACTTCGAGTACACGGCGTTCAAGGTCGGCGGCGAAACGCTCATCATGGCCGACTCCCTGGGCCCCCACGCCCTCGCGACCTGCGGGCTCGACAGCTACAGCAAGGTCAAATCCTTCAAGGGCCGCGAGTTGGAGAACCTCACCTATCGTCATGTGATGTTCGAAGACCGCATCTGCCCCATCATCCTGGGCGACCACGTGACCCTCGAAGCCGGCACCGGCTGCGTACACACCGCCCCGGGCCACGGACAAGAGGACTATGTCGTCGGCGCGCGCTACGGCATCGACCCGCTGTCCCCGGTTGACGGCCAGGGCGTCTTCACCGACGAGGCCGGCAAGTACGCCGGCACACACGTGTTCACGGCCAACGCCGCGATCGTGGCCGACCTCGAAGAATGCGGTGCGCTGCTGAAGGCGGAACAGTTCGAGCACAGCTACGCCCACTGCTGGCGTTGCGGCGAACCCGTCATCTACCGCGCCACGCCCCAGTGGTTCATCTTCATGGACAAGACCGGCCTGCGCGGCAAAGTTATCGAGGCAATTGACAAGGTCGAGTGGATCCCCGCCTGGGGCAAAGAACGCATCCGCGGGATGGTGGCCCAGCGCCCCGACTGGTGCATCAGCCGCCAGCGCGCGTGGGGCGTGCCGATCCCGGTGTTCTACTGCGCCGATTGCGGCGAGGTGTACGCGACCCCCGAGAGTTTCAAGAAGGTCGAGGAACTGGCCTTGTCGGCTCAGGACGGCATTGACCGCTGGTTCGACACGGACGCCGCTCAGTTGATGCCGGAGGGCGCGCAGTGCGCCAAGTGCGACGGCACGGCGTTCACCAAGGAAACCGACATTCTGGACGTGTGGTTCGATTCGGGCGCCAGCAACCGGGCCGTCTGCGAGCGCCACCCCGACCTGACCTGGCCGGTGGATTTGTATCTCGAAGGGAGCGACCAGCATCGCGGCTGGTTCCAACTCACCCTGATCCCCACGGTGGCCGTCAAGGGCGAACCCCCATTCAAGAGCGTGGTCACCCACGGTTACGTGGTCGACGGCGAAGGCAAGAAGATGTCCAAGAAGCAGGGCAACGTTGTCGCCCTCACCGACCTTGTCAACAACCTGGGCGCCGATGTCGTTCGCCTATGGGTTTCGAGTGAGAATTACCGGCAGGACATCCGGATCTCCGACGAGATCCTCAAGCGCATGCAGGACGCCTACCGCCGGCTCCGTAACACGTTCCGCTATATGCTGGGCGTGCTGAACGATTTCACGGCCGAGAACGCCGTAGCCGTGGAAGATCTCGAAGAGGTCGACCGCTGGGCTCTTCACCGCATGCAGTTGCTGCGGGAGCGCGTACTCAAGGCCTATGACGAATACGAGTTCCACACGGTGTACCACGCCGTGCACAATTTCTGCGCCGTGGATATGAGCGCGTTCTATCTCGACATCATCAAGGACCGCGCCTACACGTTTGCGGCCGACTCGCGCGAGCGGCGTGCGGCGCAGACCGTCTTGGCCGACATCTTGGTCGATTTGCTGAAACTCATGGCCCCGGTGCTGGTATACACCACCGACGAAGCATGGGAGTCGCTGGACGACTCGCTCAAGGACGCCGACGGCGTCCATCTGTCTCGGTTCCCCGAGGCCAAGGCGCAGCACGTCATGACCAGAGACGCAGTCGACAACTGGGACGAGATGCTTCGGATGCGCGGCGTGGTTTCGAAGGTGCTCGAAGAGGCGCGGCGGCGCGGGGAGATTGGCTCGTCGCAGCAGGCGGCGGTGGCGTTGACTCCGGGCGACGAACGAACCGCGGGCATCTTGCAGCAATACGCGAATCAGTTGGAGTCGGTATTCATCGTGTCGGCGTGCACTCTGGAGCCAGTCTCCGAGGAGGCGGCCGCCACGGAGGACAAGCTGTTGGTACGTGTTTCCCAGGCGCCGGGCGCCAAGTGCGCGCGGTGCTGGAACTACCGCGAGTCCGTAGGGACAAGCGAAGCCCACCCGTCCATTTGCAGTCGATGTGAAGCCCAGTTAGGAGAACTGACAGTATGAACAAACGGGACGCCAAGAAGTTCGGAAAACTCCTCCTGGCCGAGCGAGATAAGCTCAGCAATGGTATTCGCAGAATCGAGGAGAGCGCCCTGGGCGAATCCGTGCGGGAAGCCACCGGCGATCTGTACAGTTACGCCGAAACCGGTACGGACAACTTCGAGCGTGAGACGGCACTGAATATCGCCACTGGTGAGTCCGAGCGCCTGAGCGAAGTGGCGGAGGCCCTCAAGCGAATCGAAAACGGCACCTATGGCACATGCGAGGAGTGCGAATGCCCCATCCCCAGGCAACGCCTCGAAGTGTTCCCCGCTGCGCGATACTGCATCGAATGCAAGTCTCGCCTCGAAAAGGAAGGAGTGCTCTAGCCCCCTCATCGTGACGCCGAAAAAACAACAACTGCTTGGTATATTGGCCGTCTTCCTTTGTGTCGTCGCAGCCGACCAGATCGCCAAGACCATCATCATGCACGTCTACCCGGCGCCGGGCCTCCACCGCCCGGGACCGGGCCCCGTCTTTTTCCACTTCACCCACCAGCGTAACCCCGGACTCGTGGGCGGTCTATTCAACACGAGACCGGTGCTGGCCCGAGTCGCTCCACTACTCGCATCGCTCGTCCTGCTCTACCTGTACCGCTATCTCGACAAGACTTCGAAGTTACAGACCCTCGCCTTCGGCCTCATCGCCGGCGGCGCCGTTAGCAACATAATCGACCGTGTACGCCTGGGTTCCGTCACCGACTTTCTGCAATTCCACTTCTACTTCATCCCCTTCAATTTCCCCTGGAAACACTATCCCGCCTTCAACATCGCCGACTCGTGCATCTGCGTCGGCGTATTCTTGCTGGTGGTAGGCTGGTATTTTATGGAACAGCAACATGCTGCCAATACTGTTTAAGCTGGGCCCCGTCCCCATCCACTCCTACGGCCTGATGATCGCCATCGGCTTTCTTGTCGCGCTGCACCTCATCACGCGCGAAGCCAAAGCACGCGGTATCGACCCGCAGATCCCGAGCAACCTGGCCTTCTGGTGCCTCATCCTCGGTGTCGCCGGCTCACGCGCGCTCCACCTCATCATGTTCTCCGAGCAATACTCGTGGCGCGACCCGATCGGGTGGATCGCCATCTGGCGCGGCGGACTCGTCTTCCAGGGCGGGCTCCCACTTCCCATTCTCTACTGCATTGTCGCCTTGAGACGTTACAAGGTCCGCTTTTTCTGGGCCGCCGACCTCGTCATTCCCTACGTCCCGCTCGCCCACGCATTCGGGCGGATCGGCTGCTTCCTCAACGGCTGCTGCTACGGAAAACGAAGCGACATCTTCTGGGCCATCCCATTCCGGCGCGTACCATGGGATCTGGCCAAACCCGCCACAGGAAGCCCCGCCTTCCTCGACCACTGCCACCGCTACGCCGAACTCTCCATCACCACCGACCACTGGTCCTACCCCGTCCACCCCACACAGCTCTACAGCGTCGTCATGCTTCTGGCCATCTGCGTGTTCCTTCTGTATTTGCGCAAGAAATGGAATCCGGTCGAAGGGTTCATTCTGCCTGCATACCTGACCGCCTACGGCATTGGACGCTTCGTCATCGAGATGTTCCGCGGCGACGACAACCCGATCGTGTTCAACCTCCTCACACAACAGCAGGCCTTCTGCCTGGTGTACATCGCCATCGCCATCGCACTGTGCGGCGTCATCTTCTTCATCCACCCCCGCAAGCCCACCTACACGCTCAACTAGTCCGGCCAGACAGGATAACGGGATGCAGAAGATTCTTGAAATCCAGTCCATCTGAAATCGCATCGCGTCAATCATTTTAATCTCTTGGGGTTCAATTCCCCGCCGCTTGCAGCGTAGAATGCGTGCGTGAGTGAATCTGAATACCCCGTCCGCTTGCGGCGGGGTAGTTTATTTAGGGCCGCGTTGGCTTGGCCGGGCGCTTCCTGGTAATCTATGGTTTGTGGGCGGGCAAGGCTTCTTGGAGCGAATCGATGATGAATCAGACCGTGATCGCCGGGATGCTGGCACTGGCAGGAACGATTGCAGCCGCGGATGAGGCGGGGGTGTGGTATCAGGCCCATCGCGGCGGGTTGCTGGAAGCTCCGGAAAACACGATGGTGGCCTTTCGCCATGCGTGGTCGTGCCCCGGTGCGGTCCCGGAGGTCGACATTCGCACCACCAAGGACGGTGTGGTGATTTGCCTGCATAACGAAACCCCGGCCGTCACGACGGATGCCCCCGAGCCCTACCGCGATATGAATGTGCGCGAAATACCCTATGACGTGGTGCGCCAGTGGGACGCGGGAAGCGGGTTCGATGCCAAGTACGCAGGCGAACCCGTGCCCAAGCTCACGGAACTGTTCGACGAGATGAAGGGGCGTCCTGAACGCCAACTCTACCTGGACGTGAAGGATGTAGCGCAAGACCAACTGCTCGCGATGATCGAGGAATACGACGTGAGCAAGCAGGTCATCTTCGTACACGGCAGCCAGGAAACGTGCATCGCCCTCAGCAAGCTATTCCCGGGGGCGCGCACGATGACGTGGCTGAGCGGGAAACCCTCGCAGATTAGGAATAGGTTCGAATCGATGTCGAAGAACGGTTTCGAGGGCATCTCGCAATTGCAGTTCCACCTGCGCACCCGCTCGAAACGCAACGGAATCGAGTACGTGTTCGACGACGACTACCTCCGCCAGGCGGTGGCCATCACGAGAGAAGCGGGCACTGAGCTGCAACTACGGCCGTTCGATTTCGACGTGGAGTCGCTGCGTAAGCTGATCGACTTGGGCGTGCGTTGGTACGTGGCGGACGAGCCCAGGCGCTTCTCCGACACGGTCGCCGCGGCCATGAAGCGGTAGGCGGAGCGCCGACACTGGACCCAGCTTCCACGCAACTTACGTGCAGCCAAGCGCTCCTGGCGCGCCACAACACGTCCCCGCTCCGCGGGGTTCCGGCGTTCGGGCACTGGAAAGGAATATGACGCCATGACAAATCCGGAAATCACCGACAAAGATCGGTCGATGGCTCAGAAGTGCGTCGAGTGCCCCGTTTGCGGCCACGCCCGCAAGAAACAGCGGGGCCTGGCGTTCTTCTTCGTCAAGCGGATCGAGGGAAGCGTGTGTCCGTACTGCAAGGCCTACGAACGCGTGTACGGCCGCAAAGCCCACGAACCCGTTCCGGCTGAAGCACCTGACGCGTCGTAGACGCGAATCTCGTGCTATTTCTCTTGGAACATCGGCACGACGGTAGTCAGGATCGCGGCCAGAGCCGACAGGACCGACACGATCAACGTGATGATCTCGGTGGTACCCATCTGGGCACTGCTCACTTTGACTTTGCTCATCGTTCGAATGTGCTTCATGATGTGCGTTGTGCCTTTCTCTTGTTGGCGTTTATTCCCACGCGGCCTGGCCCCCCGTTCGGAGCCCCAAGAACAACGACAGTATAGCAATGGGTGTTGACGATGTAAACCTGCTGAAGGGCACACAGGCCCCCTTCAGCACAATACCCGCTGTTTCATCTCTACAATACCCGCTACCCCTTCGGATGTTTCATCTCTCGGGGGGCTCGTGGGCGGCCTCTTCGCTTGCCCGGGCGTTTTCCGAAGCCCGGCGCGCCGCTTCTCGCGCGATGGTTTCGTCTGAGGAGCGGGCCAGACGCAGGCCGATGTCGTTACGCAGGCGATAGTAGCCATCCACGAAGATCGTCCGCCTCGCCGCGCGGCACTCGCCCGCGTCGGAGGTCCAGCCCCCGCCCCGCAACACGGGGTATTGACCCACCTCCGGGCCGGCAGGATCGGCGACGCGGCGATCGGGATAGGCGCCGTAGTAGTCGTTGCACCATTCCCACACGTTACCCGCCATATCGTATAGGCCCCATGCGTTGGGCCGGGCGGTGGCTACCGGATGGGTCTCTGAACCGCTGTTCACCTCGTACCACGCATGGGCGGCCAGTTGTCCGGGATCGCTTCCGAAGGCATAGGGTGAAGCCCGCCCCGCCCGCGCGGCATACTCCCATTCGGCTTCCGTGGGCAAACGGAACCCGCCGCCCTTCGCGTTCATCCGGCGCATAAACTCGCGGCAGTCGTCCCAGGAGACGCGCTCAACCGGGCGTTCGGCGCCGTCCTGCTGGAAATGTGACGGGTTCTCACCCATCACCCCCGTCCACTGCGCCTGCGTGACCTCGTGCTTGCCCAGCCAGAAACCACGGGTGATCGTGACGACGTGCGGCGTCTCGTCGTCTTCACGTCCCGCCTCGTCGTAGCGGCTGCCCATCCGGAAACGGCCCGGGGGAATCCAGACGAACTCGATGCCTGCGAAGGAACGCTCCTCGCCGGGCGCGGGGGTTCTGGGGCCGAACCGCCACCACGTGGGCGCATCGAGCATCACCTCCAGTGCCGGCCACACGAGCGGCGACGCGAGCAGCAGTAGTCCGGCCGCCACAAGGCATGCCTGACGCAAGTGCACGCGCCCGAGCTTGTCGGCCTCCCAAACGGCGAAGTAGATCGCGCCCCCCACCACGAACCCCAGGAACATCCACGACAGTAAGGGGGGAAAAACGGTCCAAGAACCCAGCATCCGATCGAGCCCGGCAACCAGATTGGCCGAAACCCACAGCGGCGTCTCCGGCTCGAAAATCAGCATGAGCGCTAGCGCCACGAGAAGCGCGGGCAGGCCGATGAGGGCCGTCAACAACCATATTCTTTTCGTGCTGTCCACTCGTTCAGTCTCGTACCGGGGAAGCCATGTAGATGAGATATGCCGCGGCCGCCAGCCCGCCGACAACCAAGAGGGCCGCGGGCACGAAGCCCCATTGGTGCAGGTGGGCGGCGATGTACGTCCAGTCGAACCAGTCCATGACGCTGAAAGTGTATTCGGGGAGGCAAGCCTGGAGCGTCAGCCGGAACATGCCGAGAATCAGGGCCACCACCAGGCCGGCCAGTGCGCTACGCAGTAACATGCGGGGCAATGGCGCGCTCACTTGGAAGTAAATGGGGATTTCGATTCTGCCGCCGTTCGTGTCGGCCACAATGCGCGCCTCGTGCCGCGCGCCGACCACGCCGCCGCGGCCGTGAAGGGTGACCGACACTTCCAACGGCCCGCCGCGCAGTTCGCGCTCCTCCATCGTGAAACCGCCCGCCGCGCCGGTTCGTTCCGCGTCCGCCATGATCAGCGTGACCGTGCCGGCGAGGTGTCCGCGCCCGGCGTTGAAAATGCACACCTGCACCACCTTGTCCATCTCCGTGGTGAGTGTTCCGGCGTCGATAAACTCCGCGTCAGCGGCGGGCGTGGGCCAGGACAGATCCGGGTCGAGAATGTGGAGCACGGCCTCCATCTTGCGCTCGCGGCTGGTGGTGTAATCGTTGACGATTTCGTCGAAAGCCGCGGTGTCCTCCATGCGCCCCGTCGTGGCCAGCCAGGTGCGGATCGAGCCATCGGCCAGCATCCGCATACCGCGCTCGAATCCCTCCGGCCCTCGGTTGATCAGCGCCGCAAGTTCCTTGGGCGTGTTGGCCTGCCCAGTGCCACACCGGACGGGGATGTTGGGCTGGAAACGGCAACGTAGCGCGAACACGCCCTGTTCGCGATCATCCTTGTGCGTGACGATGCATTCGTCTACGAACGCAATATCGTCGCGGCGCTGCGGGAACGCCAGGCGGAGCCATTGACCAAAATAGCCGCCGTAGAGGTACTGGCTCAGCCGCTGCAAGGCGCGGGGATGCTTGAGAATGGCGTCCTCGATCTCTTCGGGACCGCGGATGGTGAGCGTGGCGCCCAGGCGTAGCGGGCGGGCGGGGTCGAGCACGTACAGCAACGTGAAAACGCCGAGTCCCCGCTTCTTCACCCGCGTCCGAATCGTCTCGATTCGTTTGGCCAGTTCGCGGACTCGTTCGAGGTCGCCACGCGCACCGGCGTAACCCATTGCCTCGACCCACACCTCGGTCGCGCCGCTGTACAGAAGCTCCTCGATCTCTAGATGGTGGCTGCGCGCCGGATCGTCGATAAGATCCGTCAACTGCCCGACGGTGTATAGTTCGCGATTGCCCACAATAAGCGGCAGTGTCGGATCGAGCAGATAGCGCAGCTTGAACACGGCGAGGGCCGTGTCGTCTTCGTACTCCTCCTCGAGTTCCGCGATGCGCTCCCCCAACTGCGTATCAAAGAACATGGCCCACTGGGAGATGAACCCGCGGCGCAGGTCCTTCTCGGCGTCGAACTCATTCATCCGCAGGGCCATCTCGGCAGGCTGTGTGACGGACGGCAGGCTGCGATAGGGGACGTTCTTGCCGGTGAAGATCTCTTCCCGATCCGGGCGCCCCTCGTCGTTGAGGACGGGCTCGTCGTCGAGCCAACTGAGCACTTGCCGGTACCCCCAACGTTTGTCGGGGTCGATGCGCAACAGGCCACCGACGAGTTGCGCAAACCGCTCGGAGAGTCCCTCCGGCCGTGGCACGCGGCCGCGGAAGTGGCTACCAAGGATGGCGTTCTTGTCCATGCCCGTAAACGGCGAACATCCGGTCAGGAGGTGGAGGAACGTCACGCCGAGGGCGTAGTAGTCGGTTTTCGGGCTGACCTCTTTGCCGTCGATCAGTTCGGGGGCGGCGTAATCGAGCGTGAAGAAGGCGCCGGTGCTCGTCTTGCGGACCTTCTCATCCGCTTCGAGAATCGAACTGACGCCGAAGTCGCCGACCACCAATTCGCGTGCGTCGTTCTCTCGGAAAAAGACATTGCTGGGCTTGATGTCGCGATGTACGATGCCCTGCGCGTGGAGGTACTGAAGCGCCGCCAGCAACTGCCGCAAGTAGTCTTCGAGCGCCGCCTCGTCGAACGGCATGTGGTCGACCAGGCTGCCGCCCGCACAGTAGTCCATCACTTCGTAGAAGCGCCCCGCCCACATGCCGTAGGCGCGCAGGGTGACGATGTGGGGATGGCGAATGTTGAAGAGACTGTCGAGGATGCCGCCCTTGGGCGACAGGCCGCTGCGGTAGAACTTCAGTGCGACGGTGTCGCCCGTCTGCGTGTCGGTACCACGGAATAGGTCGCCCTCGCCGGTGACCTCGCCGATGCGGGCTCCCTCGATACGATAACGATCGTCGACCAGTTCGCCGTCCTTGACCACGGACAACACACCGGGCGCTTGCGACGGCGCGGTCGATGCGGGTTCCGCCTCGAAGCGGTCCGTGGGACGCCCATCGGGCATGCGGCCGGTGACGGGTGGATCGGGCGGCGCGTCGGGAAGGCGCTCCGTCACCCGGATCTCGTCGTTGTGCTCGATGTGTTCGTCGTCTGCCATGGGGTTCTCAGGCGCTCGGGGGGGCGCTGGTGTAACGCGCGACAATCGCGGAGATATTATCATGCCCGCCGCTCGCGATGGACGCCTCGAGCAACGCGTCGACCGTTTTCTCGCTCGGCCCGCCTCGCTCCACGATGGACTCGATGGCTTCGTGCGTCAGCATATCGTGTACGCCATCGGAGCAGATGAGCAAAACGTCGCCGCTACGCAACGCAGGGCCCTGCTGCACGTGCAGTTCGAACGTTCCAGCGCCGAGGCTGTTGGTGATGGTGTTGCGCACGGGCGACTGCTCGGTTTCGCTTACACTCATGCGCCCGGCCTCGACGGCCAGCGCGACAATGGAGTCGTCGTTCGTGAGTTGCTTGAGCGCGCCGTTCCGGAAGCGGTACACGCGGCTATCACCCGCATGAAAGACCAGGTACGCCCCCGGAAGCAAACACACACCCGCCAGCGTGGCGCCCATGCCGGTCAGTTCAGGCCGCTTCGCGGCGAGGTCGAGGATGGAACGGTTGGCCTCGCCCGCGGCGTCGTGGAGCGCCCGCGTAGCCACGGCACAAGCGTCTTCACACTTCTCGACGCCGTAGAACCGGGCTTCCAGCGCGTTCAGACCGGCTCGGCTGGCCGTGGATCCCCCCGCTTCCCCCCCTACGCCGTCGGCTACCGCCAGCAGGAGTCCGAAAGCGGCCAGGAAGTCGTCGCCGTCCTGGATACGCAGCCCCATCCCGCCCCGGTTCTTCACGAAACGCCCGAGGAGGATGTGGTCTTCATTAGCGGCGCGTACCGGTCCCGCCTCGGTTCGTCCGAACACGTCAAAGACGTTCGTCATTCGACCACCCGTACCTGCAACGTCACCCCGGCCAAGCGGAGGCGGTCTCCGTTGTGCAACACACAGGCCTCCCCCGCCGCGAGGGTACGCCGGTTGACCTGTGTTGGGTTCGTGTACGATGGTTGTTCGAGCGCCGTCACGTACCAGCCGTCCTCGCGCAACTCGAAGCGGCAATGACGCCGATGCACGTAGGTGACCCCCTCCAGGCCACTGAGTTGCACGTCCGCCTGGCTGGTGGGATGCTGCTGGCCGACGATATATCCGTCCTGAATCTCGTGACACGCCCCGCCCACGTCCAGATACAGCGCCCGCGCCAGACTCGCCGACGGCTCGCCCTGGGGCAACGGCGGGGGTGACGCCGGTGGCGGCGGTTCGGGCGGGGTTTCCCGGAGAGGGGCGGCGGGCACCATGCCGAGAAACTCGCCGCACTCGCCACACGCTTCGGACAGTTCGTCGTTCATCCGTCCACAGCGCGGGCATTCCTTCACGTACTTCAGCATGCATCCTCCCCCGGGCACGCCTCATCTTCGGGCACGGCCCCCAACGCATCGCTGACGGCCTTGCGCGTCTCGTCGCCGGCGACGCCGATGAGCATGTCGCCCTCGCCGTTGGCGAGGCCCAGATTGAGTTGCTGGGGCGGGCTGGACTCGACCGCCACGCGGAGCGCACGCCCGCGTTCGGTGAGGTAGTGAATGCGCTGGTTGCCCGAGCCCGCGAGGGCCTGGCGCGCGGGCACGTCTTTTCGATAGGGGCCGTCGATCAGGATGTCCACCTTGTTGAGCAACTCCGCTCGCCCCATCATGTCGCCGCAGATCTCATTGAGCGTGTAGCCCGAATAGGCCATCACGCTCCAGGCGGGCCTGTGATCGCGCAGGGCCGACAGTAGGCGCACGAGCGCCACGGGCTGATCGAACGGTTCTCCTCCGGACAGCGTGATTCCGTCCAGTTGCGGATCCAATTCCAGCAATCGTCGCAGTACGATGTCGACGGGCACGGCTTTCCCGGCGGCGGCGTCCTGCATCTCGGGGCTCACGCACCTCTCGCACCGCTGAGCGCATCCCGCCACCCACAGCACTATGCGCGTGCCGGGGCCCAGCGATGTCACGGGGTAGGCCAGTCTGTAGAGGACTACATTCATGGCGTGACGGCCTCGATGTCGAGTTCGAACCGCGTGGGCGACTGCTCGCCGAGGTCGGTGAGCTTGCGCACGCACACGCGCGACTCAGGGGGTACCGCTTGGTCGAACAGCGTGCGGCTGAGCGGATTGACGAGGGCAAAATCGACGACGTTGCGGACCCCGCGCCCGCCGTGGCGCGGGTCGACGCGCGCGAGTTCCACCAAGGCGTCGCGAACAGGCGCTTCTATGACCAAATCGATTCTGCGGTTTGCGTTGGCGGCCGATGTGAGTTGCTCGATCAGCAGATCGACGATCTCCGCGTCTACCGGCGGCTTGATGAAGTCGAAGACGACGAAGTTGTCGCCGAACCGGTTGAGGATCTCCGGACGTGCGAGCACGAAGTTGAAGTGGTTCCGGATCGCCAACAGCACGCCTTCCCGCATCTCGTTGTAGGGCATGTCGGGCGTTACGAGAGCTCGGATGCCGGCGCCGTCGGCGTCGGCGCGCGCCACGGTGCCCAGGTTGCTCGTGAAGATGATGATACACTCGGAGAAATAGACGGTTTCGCCCTTGCCGTCGGTCAGACGTCCGTCGTCGAGAATCTGCAGGAACTTGTCAAAGATGCTTCCGTGCGCCTTCTCGATCTCGTCAAACAGCAGGATCGAGAAAGGGTTTTTCTTCACGGCGTTGGTCAGTTGGCCGCCTTCTTCATAGCCGACATACCCCGGCGGCGCGCCCAACAGCCGCTGGTCGGATTGCTGGGTGGCGTATTCGCTCATGTCGAACCGGATGAGGCGCTCTTCGCGGCCGAACAACAGGGCGGCCATGGCTTTGGCCATCTCCGTCTTGCCTACGCCGGTGGGGCCGGCGAAGAACAACACGCCGCGCGGCCGGTTCGACTTGCGGCTGTCACCGGCGGCCAGTCCAATCTTGGCCCGTTTGATGATATCGAGTACGCGGCCTATGGCGGCGCCCTGCCCCTTGATGCGCCCGTGGATAAAGGACTCGGCCTCACCCAGTTTGCCGATCTCGATCCGATCCCACTCGCTCGCCGTGACGCCATACTTATACATCTCGCTGAGTTGGCGGATGTTGGGAGCGTCGGTCTTCGGATCGGTGACGGGAATCGACTCCTTCGCCGAAAGGCTGACGAGACTGCGCATTTCGTAGTTGGTCAGCCCCTCGGTAAAGTCGACGAACTCGCGAACGGTGGCCTCGGGAGCCTCGCCCATCTCCGCGCCGCCGTGGAAATGCGGGTGGTAGCGCCGGATGAAGCGGGCGCGCTCGTCGCGGTCGGGCAGTTCGAGATGGATCGACCGGGCGCGTGGGTTGTTGAGGTAGAGAAAGGTGGGCAGGTCGTTGAGCTTGTCGCACACCAGGATGAGCAGATTGTTCCAGCGGCCGTCCTCGCGCACGACCTCGCGGCTGGCCAACGACGCCTTGAGCACTTTCGTCAGCAGCGTCCGCTCGTCGCGCGTCAGGCGGTCGGGCGAGGAAGCCAACCGCGAGGCCAGGTCGATCACGAACGCGCACGGAACGCGCGTGTTTTGAAGACCGGAGGCGATTCGGGCGATCGTGCGGTTCCAGTCGACAGGGCCCAACTGCGGTAGACGCAGGCGGTCGCGCCAGCGTTTGGCGGGCGGCGCCTTCCGGGTGGCTCCCTCGTCGTCCGTTTCGGCGGGATCCCCGTGGCTCCGCTCCACGCCCTCGAACACCTGCTCCATCTCAGAGGTGGCGAACGACAAATCCTCGACGGGGTCCGCCCAGCCGACTACTTCGTAGCCAAGGCCGTCCAGGAAGCGGCGGAAGAACACGGGGAGGTCGCTCTCCGTCCAACGCACTTCGCCGTCCGTCTGGATTGGGAAGGAGACGAGGTCGTGGACGTTCCCGTAGACAAACAGCAGATTCTTGATCTGCACGAAGCGGGCCATTTCCCGCAACCATCGCGGTGATTGCTCACCCAATACGATCATGAGGCACCCCCGTCCTGTAACTCAAGCGTCAGCTTCATTCTAGTGCGCCCGAGAACGCCGGTCAATGCCCCCCGAACGACGAGTGGCGTATTGCGGCGCGCGCCACGTGGAAGTTACCCGGCGATTTGAGTGCGCTTTGACTCGCGTAGGGGCCGGTGGTAGAGTCTGCGCAGGGAAGCAGTAGTCAGGATACACACCCATGAGCGGACACATCATCGTCGCCCCGGTCTGTCTGGCCGACATCGAAGTCGCCAGTTCGCTCCTCGCCAGCCTCACTTCGGGAATCGAATCCACGGAGAAGTGCGAGGAACTGGCGGCGGCCGTGCGCGAACTGGTAGCCCTGCGCGCCGAAACGGCCCAGGAGAAGGCCGGGAAGGACAAGGTCCGCGCGGCCCAATGGCTCGATCACCAAGCCCGGCAACAGCGCAAGATGGACCTCTTCCGCGACATCGAGGCCGCCATCGAGGGGGCAGAAAAGCGCCTTTCCGCGGCCGGGCTCCGTGAAGCACGCGCAACGGCCACCCCTATCACTTCGGCGGAGCAGGGATTCCTGACACTCGGGCAGCACGACAAATCGGAGGCGGCAGTACGCAGACTGCAAGACGTGACCGCCATCATCGATGGACTGCCCCCGGCGATCCGCGACGCCGACGGCTCGCCGTATCCCGCCCTGGTCAGACAGCGCCAGCGCCTGGAAGAACGCCTTGCCGCGAGCGGCGGCCTCACGTCTGACGACGTGCAAGCGTTCGAGAACGTGGTCGGCGCAAGCTTCGCCCGGTTCCGCCAGGAACTCGACCGGCGCCGCGAGACGCGGCTCCGCGTCGCCGCGCGTATCGAGACCGCCCTCGACGATGTACTGCTGTACGAAGGGCTGGCCTATCCGGAACAGCAAGCGGAACTGAGTGCATTGCGCGGTCAGTTGACGGCGTTGCTCAACGCGGAGGAGATCCTGGAAGGGCCGTTGGCGCTGTTCGAAAACCGCCTGAAAGCGTTGAAGTCGGCAATCGACCTCGCGGTCGTTCGTGGCGCACACCGTTCGGCGCTGTGCGAATCCATCACGCGCAATCTGCGCGACATGGCCTACGAAGAGATCCTTGCGTTCCCCGGCGACGTCAGCGCGGGCACGCAGGAGGCCGTCCTGCGTATCCCCGGCGGCGAGTTGCTCCACGTGACGCTGCAGGCGGATGATCAGGCCGCCTTTCATGTGGTCCACGAGCGCCGCGGCGCTGACGAGCACGCCCCGTTGACCCCGCAGGAATGGGCACATCACAACGCGCAGGAAGCCCGCTGGTGCAGCGACTTCAAGGAATTACTACGGCGCATCGTGGCCGAGGGATTTCCCTACCGGGTCGCTCTGGAAGAGAACGTCTCGGAACAGAGCGTGAAGATCGTCACGGTCGAGACGGCCGATGAACTGCTGACGCGCGAAGCGGAGGAACAACGCGAGCGCACCGATCCGCCGGAAACGAGGTATCTCTCCTGAACCTCGGCATCCGCCTTGTAATACGCTCCTAGAGGGCCTTTACGAGCACACGACGCGCCAGTGTGGCATCTTCCTTTTTGTCGAAGGCCACGTACAGCACGCACTTCTTGCCGATCGCGAGGGCCGAAATTCCGCGCAGGTTGATCCCCGCGCCCGCCAGGGCCATCGTGACCGCCGACCCCAAGCCCGACTTGTCCGGGCCTTCCACGCGCAACGCCACAATCTTCGGACTTTTCTTGACGCGCGCTTTCTTCGCCGCGGCGGCCTGCTTGACGCCTTTGAGCGGGGCAAGGAACACCAAGCTACGCCCCTTCACGTCGCGCCTGGCAAGCAGGAACTCCAGTTCGGCGCCGGCCTCGGTCAACGGCGCGAGCTTCTTCGCCAGCGTGCCCGGCTTGTCCATCATGCTGCCCGTCCAGATATCTACCCGATCGATCTTGTAAGCCATGCTTCCCTCCTTTGTACGCGTTTTACCTCACCACGTCTTCCGTGCGCCTGTCCAATATAGCACATGCTGGACGATTCTCATATGCAAACCCCGAACGTCGGGCCGCGTATTGTGGCGCGCCCGAAGTACCCGATGCGGACTGTAGTTGCGACAATCGTAGATTGCTTACCGCGCGCGCCACGTGAAAGTTGCCGGGCGATTCGCCTGCAAACATGGCGCGTTCTTTTCAAGCGAGACCATCGCGTGTGGCTTGACTTTTCCTTTTTTGTTGTGTAAAATACCAAACAGACAAGGAAGCCAACAAGAAAGGTGGCCAATATGGACACAAAAACACGGGCACGCTCTGCGGCAAGGGCCCACATTTTTAAGGCTCTGGGCCATCCTGCGCGGTTATACATGGTTGAGGAACTGGCCAAGGGAGAGCGTTGTGTTTGCGAGCTGACAGAGCTTGTGGGCATGGACACGTCCACGGTTTCGCGCCACCTCACGGTTCTGAAGGGCGCCGGCATTGTAAAGGACGAGAAGCGCGGCCTTCAGGTTTTCTACACCTTGCGAATCCCCTGTGTTTTAAGTCTGTTTGGATGCATAGAGACCGTGCTTGAGACGAATGCGAAGGACCAAATGGCGCTGCTGCATGAAGAGTAGCTGGGCGCGGTGAGTCATTTTTTTGCCGAACTGTTTGTGTGTTTTGCCAAATAGCATGTAAGAGAGGGTAGGTTTGATGGACTGGAAGAAGGAATGGAAACCTTTGGCTTGGATTGTGGCCGCGTTCCTGTTGTGCTTCTACCTTCCCGTAGGCTGGGCGCGCTTCGACAATGCCGTGATGGAATCGCTGCACTTGGTGAAGTGGTATGCCCAAGAGCACGTGCTGCTTTGCCTTGTGCCAGCCTTCTTCATAGCCGGTGCCATCGCGGTATTCGTCAGCCAAGCGTCGGTCATGAAGTACCTGGGCGCCAATGCGCCGAAAGTACTGGCGTACGGGGTTGCCTCCGTGTCGGGGACCATCTTGGCTGTTTGCTCATGCACGGTGCTGCCATTGTTCGCGGGCATCTATCGTATGGGCGCAGGGCTGGGCCCAGCCACGGCTTTCCTCTATTCGGGCCCGGCCATCAATGTGCTTGCTATCATCTTGACCGCGCGAATTCTGGGATTGCAGCTTGGAATCGCCCGCGCCGTAGGGGCTGTCGCGTTCAGCATCGTCATTGGACTCCTCATGCACCTGATCTTCCGCAATGAAGAACTCGAGAAAGCAAAGGCGGCCGCAGCGATGCCGGAGGAGGAAGTAGAGCGGCCTCTCTGGCAGAACGTGCTGTACTTCGCTTCGATGGTGTGCATTCTCGTATTCGCGAACTGGGGAAAGTCAGACCAGCCTGAGGGCTTCTGGCATACCCTCTATGTTTGGAAGTGGGCTCTTACTGCGTTGTCGTCTCTTGGACTGGGGGCCATCCTTGTTGCCTGGTTTGGCGTGCGCTGGTGGAAAGTCCTGGCAACAGGTGTGGTTGTCGGAATGTCTGCGTTACTTGCTCCCCACGAACCCTTGTTGCCCTTCACTCTCGGTGTGCTGGGCCTTTCTTTCATAACGAACACGGAAGGTGAAGGAATGCAGTCCTGGTTTTCATCCACGTGGACCTTCGCGAAGCAGATCTTGCCCCTACTCTTCTTCGGGGTTCTGGTCGCTGGCTTGTTGCTCGGACGACCCGGCGGTGAAGGCCTAATTCCATCGGAATGGGTGGCCTCGCTTGTGGGCGGAAATTCACTGTGGGCCAACCTGTTTGCGTCGGTCGCTGGCGCCTTCATGTATTTCGCCACGTTGACGGAGGTACCGATTCTCCAAGGACTGATAGGCAACGGCATGGGGCAGGGCCCCGCGTTGGCACTCTTGTTGGCGGGACCCGCGCTAAGCCTTCCCAACATGCTGGTCATTCGCAGCGTACTCGGAACCAAGAAGACAGTTGTGTTTGTGTTGCTCGTCATCGTGATGGCGACTATCAGCGGCATGTTGTTTGGTTTTTTTGTTTCATAAGAGGAGAACTGTGAGAGCCATGATGGACCACATAAGAGAACGACGAGCCCCACGCGGATTGATCAGGGCCGCAGCCGTTGCGTCTATGAGGCGAGGTATGCGCCGCGTGATTTTCAGGGGCATCCCGGTCCTCACGGCCGTGATAATGGTCGGCTGTGCGACGCTGCAGCCGACCGACCCCTATACAGGCATGGAGGGCCCTGAGCCGCGCTCCGTCCCGTCCATGACTGCCAAGGAAAGCGACCCTCCGCCGAGGCCCCTGGCCGCGTCACTATCTTCCGCACAGGAGGGTGGACTCAGCCTTAGTGAATGTATAGCGCTCGCGCTCGCAAACAACCCGGAAGTAGCAGCCACCGCATGGGACGCGGAGGCTGCGTTTGCAGAGAAGGGCGTGCGGGTAGGCGAACGCTGGCCAAGCCTCCACGTAGCGGGCAGCTATTTCCACTACCAGGACGACCAGCGGCTCGTGCCCCCTGCCGAACCCGGTGGCGCAAGCTATTTCACTGACGACCTTGCTTCAGCGGATCTCATCCTTCGTTTGCCTCTCTACGCCGGGGGCAGAATCGTAAACGAGGTCCGCGCAGCCGCACTGCTCGCTCAGTCCGCAACACATATCCTCGCGCGAACTCGCAAAGAGTTGGTCTTCAACGTGAGCAGCATCTACTACGGGATATTGGCCCAACGCCACGTTATTGAATCACTTGAATTCTCTCGCGACGTACTCCAGGAGCACGTGGACCGGGTACGGAACCTCATCAAAGCTCAGAAGGCGGCCAAAGTGGACGCGTTACGCACGGAAGTGCGTTTGGCTGATGTCAAACAGCAATTGCTCCAAGAGCGCAATGCACTCGCGGTCCAGTTTCGCCTACTCGCAAATTTCATGGGGGTTTCCACAACAACGGGTTCGGAGCTGGACATCCGCGGCGATCTCGACATGCCCGACGCTGACGCAACCGCGGGGAAGATCGCGCGCGCATTGGAGCGCCGCGAAGACTATGCGGCGGCCATGGCCGCGCTAGAGGCGCAGGCCAAGCGCGTCGACATCGCCCGGGGCGCCCGTGAGCCTCAAGTGGCACTCGATGCCTCTTACGGCGGCCGTTGGGGCATTGGCGGTTCGGGCGATCCGGTCACTCAACCGTCGAGTGCCTACTCTTGGACTTCTGGCAACCAACCGAGCACATCGAGCTCAATAACTAGGCCCCTCCCGAACGGCGGGGCCATCACGACGACGACAAGTAGCACAGGGGCCATCACGACTCGAATCTCGAAGACAGGAGTAGAGCCTGCGGACGACTTCGAAGACGTAGGACGAGTCGGGATTACTGTGGACATTCCGCTATTTGAAGGCGGGGCGCTTCGCGCGGGAGTTCGGAAGGAGCGCACCCGCCTGCATGCCGCACAGCAGCGTCTTCGGAAGCTCGAACTCCAGATTCGGCTGGAAGTAGATACGGCCTCCCTGAACGTGGACTCGTCTCGCGAACGCGTTGCCGTGACGCGCAAGAGCATCCTCGAAGCCGAAGAGAGCCTCCGAATCGAACGCGAGAAATACGACTTCGGCAAAGGAACGATCGTCGATGTTCTGGACGCCCAAGCCGCGCTCCTCAACACACAGACGAGTTACTACCGGACGCTCCGGGATTACAACACGGCGCTTGTCGAACTGCGTCTTGCCATGGGCGAAATAGAAACAGGAGGTTCCTCATGAAGCGCTTTGTGCATAACGGTCTGCGGGTACTTGTCGTAGTCGTATTGGCCGCCGCCCTCATAGCCATTGGACGGGGCTTAATCCTCCGCAAAAAACACTCGCTGGCTGAAGCGCCCAAATACAAGGCGCCGGCCACCCTCGTTGACACGGCCACCGCGTACCTAGGCGATTTGCCGGAATCACATGAATACCTCGCCGTGATTGAACCGGTCAAACAGGCCACCGTCACCGCACGGGTCACAGCGACAGTCGAAAGTGTGGCGGTCGATGAAGGCGATTCAGTAACCCTTGGACAAACGATTATCACGCTGGACCACCGGCAAACTGACGCCCAACTGGCATCGTTGGAGGCGCAAATCAAGGAAACCCAAGCAGACCTGGAGGGGAGCCGGGGCACGGTGGCCTCATTGCAGAAATCTCTCGCCTACTGGGAACGTGAAACTGGCCGCGATAAGCAGCTTGCCGAGCGGGAGACGATTCCAGGAGCGGAGGCGGAGGCCACGGCTGAGAAAAAGAACGAGGTCCAAGGGAATCTCGTGGCCGCCCAGCAAAAATCCAACGCCCTGGTTCAGCAGATTGCATCGCTTCGCGCCAAGGCCGAGGAGTTGTGCACGATGCTAAGCTACTGCGTGATCACGAGCCCCTTCGCGGCCGTGGTTACTTCCCGCAACGTCGATTCCGGGGACCAGGCCGCGCCGGGGAAAGCACTGCTGGTCCTACAGGATGCGGGAAGCGTGATGGTTACCTTTGACGTGCCGCAAACCGACCTGCCCGCCGTCAAGCCCGGCCTCGAGCTAAGCTTTCAGGCCAATGGCGAGACGCGCACCGCCCGAATCACTCGGCTTTACCCCGCTCTCAACCGGGCGCGCATGCTGCGGGCCGAAGTGGTCCTTGCCGAAGCGCAAGCCGCCGGGCTCACGTTGGGGCAGTACATGACAGCCACCGTCGTTTTTCAGCGCCACGAGCAGGTTCCGCTGATTCCCGTATCCGCCCTAATCGAACGTGGCTTGGAGAATCCCCAAGTTTTTGTGATGAAGGACGGCCATCTGGAAGCGCGCGGCGTCAAGGTGCTGGGCACCGCCTGTGAACAGGCGGCCGTCGAGGGTGTGGAGCCTGGTGAAGAGGTCGTGGTCAATTCCTTCCTCGGTTGGGCGCGGCTTGCGGATGGCATGAACGTGGAGGCGCGGTAATGAATCTCTCCGATTTCTCCATCAAATCACCTTATGCCGTGGTGGCGGTCTGCCTGTTGGTCGCCGCGCTGGGAGCGTTTGCCTTCTTCCGCACACCGACCGATCTGTTTCCCAACACCGTGCCGCCACAAGTCGTTGTCGTGACGGTTTGGCCCGGTGCCGACGCCGACGATATCGCCGACAAGGTGACCCAGATCGTCGAAAAAGAATTGAACACCCTGGGCGGTCTGAAGCGCATCACAAGCACCAGCCGGGACGAGGTGTCTTCCATCAACGCGGAGTTCCACTATTACAAGAATCTTGGCGAGGCGGTCGTCGACGTTCAGAACGCCGTGGGCCGAATTCGGGCGGCCTTGCCTCCCGCCATCCTTGAGCCCCGTATCTACCGCATCGCGGACGCGACGCGCCCTCTTCTGACACTGGCGCTCACCCCGAAGGAAGACAGCACGAAGGACCTTTCCCAGATCCGCCTACTGGCTGAGAACCAGATCCAGGACGCGCTACTCAATGTCCCCGGGGTGGCCGATGTCGATGTCTTCGGGGCGCACAAACCTGAAATCAAAGTCCGGGTTTCCAGGGAGAGTCTGGCCGCGAACAACCTGAGCCTGAACGACGTCGTGGCGGCACTCGCACGGCACAACGTTTCGGCGCCAGCCGGCACCGTCTATTCGCCGAACCGAGAGTATCTCCTAAAAGTCTCGGGGGAATTCGCCAGCCTCGACGACATCCGCCGTATGCCGATTCAGTTTGATGAAGGGGCCGTTTTGCGTTTGCGAGACGTCGCGGACGTCCAGTTGGGCGAAGTAGAACAGCGCAGTGTGTATCACGGCAATGGCAAGCCCGCCATTGCCGTCAACGTGCTGCGCCCCGAGGGCGGCCCCACCGTCGAAGCTATCCGCAACATTAAAGCAAAGCTTCCGATTCTGAAAGCGCAATACCCCGACATCGAGTTTGCGATCACCGACGATCAGCAGCCGATTATCGATCTCAACGTCAGCGGCATGCGCATGTCGCTGGTCCAAGCCGTGTTGCTCACGGTCGCGGTCATTTTCCTCTTTCTGGCCGATTTGCGCGCCGCCGTGGTGGTATCCGTCAGCATCCCCATGGCGTTTCTCGCCAGCCTCGTCGTCCTCTGGTTCAGCCCCTACACCCTAAACATGGTCACGCTCTCAGGGCTCATCATCTCCGTGGGCATGGTCGTCGATGCCTCGATTGTCGTGTTGGAAAACATCTACCGGCACTACCGCGCGGACGCGGACAAGAAACCGCTTCGGGCCGCCTCCGTGGGGGCGCGCGAAGTGACCCTGGCCGTCACGGCCGGCATGCTGACGACGGTCATCGTGCTGGTGCCGGTCATGTTCGCGGGTGGGTACACACAACAGGTCATGCGGCCGCTGAACCTGATGATCTCCGCGACTCTGGTGGCCTCGCTGCTGGCGGCGCTGACCATCGTGCCGCTGATGGCCTCGCGCCTGCTGGCGCACGGGGAACGGAAGCGCAATGTCATCGAACGCGCCTTTTCCGTGACCGGCCGCGGCGTTGAATTGCTGTCACGGATGTATTTGGCCCTCCTGCGTGGCGCGCTGAGGCGCCGTTGGCTCGTAGTTGTCCTCGCCTTGATTTTCCTGGTGTTCACGATGAAGCAGGTCAAGCCGCTCCTCGGTGGTGAACTGATGCCGCCTATGGACACGGGGATTGTAAACCTCGTGTTCGAGGCGCCTTCCGATTACACGCCACGCCAGACCGAGGAGACGCTCTCGGAAATCGAAGTCATGGTCTACAAGACGCCGGGCGTGCTGACTGTTTCGTCGGTCGTGGGCTCGGAGCCGGGAGAGATCAGCTTCGGCGGCGGCGGCTCGACGGCCCAAACGGGCAAGGTCAAAATTACCCTGGTGGACCGCACCAAGCGGGACGATGACATCTGGAAGATTCAGGATCGGTGGCGCGATGAATTGCGCAAGATTGCGGGCGTGCGAGATTTCACGGTCAGCGAATACGGCGCCACACCTCTATCCACCACGCGCGCCCCGCTTGATATCATCATCAGCGGGCCGGATCCGCGCGTTCTTGACGAACTGGCCGCCCAGACGTTGCAGACCCTCGACGGCACGCCGGGGCTTGTGGATGTGCGCCGCAGTTGGCGCATCGACAAACGCGACTGCCGTATCCGGGTCGATCCCGATTTGGCCGAACTCTATCATGTTTCTCCTCCCGCCGTGGCCAAGGAACTACGCACCGCCGTGAAGGGTATCGCGGCCACTTCCATGCGCCTGACCGGCTATCTCGACATTCCCGTCACGGTCCAATACCAGGGGGGTGACATCGAGTTTCCGTCTCAATTGCGCGACGTATATCTCGACACCCCCTTGGGGCAGGTTCCCTTGCGCGCCATGGCCACGATCCGGCCGCACCGCACCCAACCCTTCGTCACCCGCGAGGATCTCCTGCCCACCATCGACATCACCGGGGTCAATCGCGGCTACACCATCGGCCAGGTCACCGGCATGGTCAAGAAAAAACTTGCCGCAGTTCAAACGCCCGCGGGATACACCATCCGGGTCGCGGGCAGTGCCGTGGACATGGTGATCGGCCAGCGGGAAATGGGTCGCGCGCTGATGATCGGATTTGTGCTGCTCTTCATTCTGCTGGTGGCCATGTTCAAGTCGTTTCTGCATCCCTTTACCATTATGGCTGCCATTCCGTTGGCCGTTGCCGGCGGGTTCTGGGGGCTGCTTCTTTTCGACAAGCCCATGTGCAAGCCCGCCATGATGGGCATGATCCTGCTCGGGGGCACGATCGTAAACAACAGTATTCTCCTGCTCGATTTCATCATCAGCGCCCGTGCCTCGGGAATGGCGCGCGATGAAGCCATTCTACAGTCCGTGCGACTGCGCCTACGGCCCATCCTGATGACCACGGTCTCGACCATCGTTGGTCTTTCCCCTCTCATCTTCGAGCTGGCTGTTGGCCTCGAACGGATGAGTCCCCTGGGCATCGTCGCCGCCACTGGGCTGCTTGTTGGCACATTCCTGACCATGATCGTCATCCCCGTGGTCTATTCCTCGCTCGATAGCCTGGGCGCGTTCACATCTGTCGTCTGGCGCTGGTTGTGGGGCGGAGCCGGGGCGCCAAGAAGCGCGGCATCGGAGGGCGGGAAGTGAGAAGAACCTTTGGGATGATGCTAAAAAGAAAGTTGCCGTGTTTGTGGTGCTTGTTGTCGTGATGGAGACAGTCACCGGGATGTTGTTCGTTCTCATCGTAGGCTGAGCACTTGAAAGAGAAAGGTGCAAAACATGAAGAAACTCCAGATCCTGGGAACGGGATGCCCGAAGTGTCAGAAGCTCGCGGAAACCGCGGAAGCTGCGGCACAGGAGTTGGGTATCCAGTATGAGATTGAGAAGGTGAAAGAAATCACCGAGATTATGAAGTTTGGCGTGATGGTCACGCCGGCCCTTGTCGTGGACGGCGAGGTTAAGGTGTCAGGCAAGGCGCCCTCGGTGGAAGAAGTCAAGGCGATGCTGCGCTAGGAACAAAGTGCCTGGACAGGGCGACGGATACGCCGCTCCTCGTAGTGGCAAAGGTTGGAGAAAGGAAAGAATAAGATGGACAAATCGCTGTTAGAAATGGGAATAGCATTTCATGGTCACCGGTGTCCGGCCATGCCTTTGGGCTTCCGGGCTGGACTCATGGCCATGGAACGGCTCGGCGTTGAACGCGCTCAGGACAAGGAGTTGCAGGTCATTTCGGAAACCGGCAAGGGCCATGCAGCCGGGTGTTTTCTCGACGGGATCATGGCAGCGACGGGCTGCACGTATGGCAAGTCGAATATCGAGAAACGGTATTACAACAAGCTGGCCTTCACGCTCATCGACACGGTGGCGCAGAAAGCGATCCGGGTATCGATAAAGCCGGCATTCTTTGCGCGTATGCTGACGTCGCCGTTTGTGGAGCAGCGCAAGGCTGGCATCCCGCCGCAGGACATTTCGCCGGAGGTCGCCGACCCGCTTATTGATCGTGTGCTTTCCCTCGAAGAAGAGCAGTTCCTCGACATGGAGCCGGTTACGGAATATCCGTTCAGCCGCAAAGGCGGCGTTTTTGAGGCCTCGCCCTGCGCCATCTGCGGTGAGCTGACCTTTGTCGACAAGCTCACAAATACGGATGCCGGACTGGTATGTCTGTCCTGCAAGAAGCCAGACGAGCCCGAGGAGTGATTGGTTGTGGAGCAACTCGCCCTCTTGGCCGTTGTGTTCTTTGGCGTATCGACCGTCTTCTCGTTGATAGGCATGGGTGGTGGCATCCTCTACGTGCCCATCCTCCTGTTTGCCGGATTCTCGATCAAAGAAGCTCCGTCCATCAGCCTCATCCTGATCCTGGCCACGTCTCTATCCGCCTTATTCACCTTCTGGAAGAACAAGAAGGTCGACTGGAAATTGGCGGCAGTCATCGACCCGCCAACCGACATCATGGCGTTCGTCGGAGGCTATTTCAGCGCCATGGTTCCCGGGGTGTATCTGAAGGGATTGTTGGCCGTTGTTCTGATGATCGCGGGGACGCTTATGCTGCTGCGGCAAGACCCGTCGCGCGCGCGGACACCTGCGGCAACCCGATGGTGGGTCTGGCGCCGTCACTTCGATGGCAACGACTACAGCGTCAATCTCCCTGTGGTTCTGACCGCCACGGCCTTGATCGGCGTTCTTTCGGGAATGCTGGGGATTACCGGCGGCATCATCAAACTGCCGATCATGGTGCTCTTGTGCGGTGTGCCCATGGATATTGCCGTCGCTACTTCGACAGTGATGGTGGCCGTCACGGCGCTTTCGGGGCTGATCGGCCACACGGCCGGCGGAACCGTCGATTGGCGTGTCGGCTTAGTGCTCGCCGTCGGCGCGGTGGTGGGCGGGGTCCTGGGAAGCCGGATTTCTCTGAAGACGAATAAGGCGATTCTGAAGCGGCTCTTTGGGGTCGCCGTGTGGGCGATTGCGCTCCGGCTGCTTGTCGGATTGATGGCGTGAGCAAGACGTACAAGGAGAATGAATCATGTCTGAACAACCCAATTGCACTTGCGAAACCATCCGATACAACTTGGCGTTTGCATGTTCCGGTGCGGCGGACGTCGGCGCGATTGCCGACCAAGCAGTCCGAAAGCTTTCCCGGGAAAAGGCGGCATCCATGTGCTGCACAGCAGCCATCGCTGCGGAGATCCCGGACATCCTCGAGAAGGCGACGTTTGCCGCCAAGATTGTTGTCCTCGACGGATGCGACAAGGCCTGCGCGAAGAAAATAGTCGATAAGGGCGGGTTCACCAACTACGCGTACATAGAATTGGGAGCCATGGGCATGGAGAAGGGCAAAACACCAGTGAATGAAGAAAGCGTCGCCAAGACCGCAGCCGCCGCGAGTGAGGCGCTCGCATGCCAACCTGCCGAATAGGCCTCCTGACTTCGGAAAGGAGGAGAAAGCCATGTCACAAACAATGGGACGCAGAGAACTGATCGGAGTGGCGGCCGCGGCTGTGTCCTTGTGCCTGGATGCCGCAAAGGAACAGGCGCCCGGTCTCGAAACCGAACTCGTCGAACTTGCTGACCTGAGTATTCCAGCCCAATTGG